>JAIMBU010000882.1 GCA_023511325.1 Gorillibacterium sp. | reverse complement strand
GCACTAGACCGGCAAAGTTGCCACCTTCGGCATCGATGCGTGGCGCGAGCATGCCTCCAAGGCTATGTCCGATGACATAAACTCGCGAAGGGTCAATTCGTGGATCATTTTTCAATATCTTGGTGGCTGCAATGGCATCATCTACAGTTTCTTCCTTGACAGTCAACTTAGCCGCGGTTTCTGGAGTATAGGTTTTTCCATAGACCCAAGTTCTTTTCTCGTAGCGGAGGACTGCAATCCCTTGCTCAGCCAGCCCATAGGCGATATCCCGGAACGGCTTATATCCACCTACCGTTTCATCCCGGTCGCTTGGTCCTGAGCCCTGAACGAGAACGACTGCTGACAGCAGACCGGATGAAGCGGATGACTTTGGCAACGTCAATGTCCCATTCAAGGCATAAGGGGTGCCTTGTCCAACGATAACATCTTCCTCCGTTAAACCAGCAGGCAGTGGTTTCTTGTATGGACCATACTGAACAAGAAGGCTGGTTAATTTATGATTGTTATCAACAACGAGTGTAAGAGGGGCTTCCAACTTCTCAAAATCCAGCGTGACGGATATCAGGGCCATATTGGCATCCCGCTGCTGGACCTTAACATCCAGAATATCCTTATATGCTCCTGTAACTTTAATAAATTCTTTCCAGGTGGAGGCTAGATCCCCTACAGGTACAATTGCCTTTAGCTCTTCACTAAACCAATCGTCTGACAATTGTTGAAACTTCTCTTGCGTCAATAGCCCAACAACCTGTTCAGCTGTTTGTTGGGTGGTGAATGCCACATCCGCGATTGATACTTGCAGATTGGTTGCAGAATAGCTGGCTTCATAGCCGAGAATATCCTTAAAAAAAGCAAGCGGTACATACAATCGCGACTGCCTGGACTCGGAGCTTGGTGCGAAGGAATGGAGAATGCCATTAACAGACGCTTGACCACTATCGATTTTAGTCTTAACTTCGACCTCGTTCTTCGAAAGAACAACCTCATTGGCTTGCAGGTTATAGACTACCCTCCAGCCTAACTGGCTAGCTACCGAGCGAATCGGCAGCATGATCGTGTTGCCCTTCACATACGGTTTGGCATCAGAAAAAACAAGGTTGCTTCCATTTACCAGAACCTTTGCTCCTCCAGCAAGTGCAGCCAGGGCGGGAACAGCCGAGAACAGCATCACAAGCATAAGTGCTGCTATAAATCCTTTTTTCATCATGTATCTCATTCTCCTCGCAAAATCTATGCTCGGGGACACCTGCATGAGAGGTTTCCCCGGCGTTATCTGGGTAAATACAGTTTCCAGCTTAGTTATTTACCTCTTCCTTGTATTTCTGATAATACAAAAAAGAAGCAAAATAGCAGAGAATGACACTGCCGATTAATATACCGGTTGTATACGTAGAAGCACTATTTTTGTCGAACAGACTTATTAAAACCACTAGCGCTCCAGCCAAAATAAATACGATTGAACTAAAATGATGGGTTTTGCTCCAAACCTTTGAGTTAGATAATGTCCACCGATTCTTTATGCCATGCCCATAGCTTCTCTTTGCTCGATAGAGAAAATTACCAACAATAACAAAAACGATTCCTACCCCTGTCTTCGTGATGACGTTAGCATCAAAGTTGTAATCCAAGCCATATAAAATAATCATTGCTTGCGCTCCAACCAGCACGAATTGGACGATAATAGAAATGAGACTGGCTTCAGGTCGATTGGAAGCATGAACAAACTTATTCGCATTCCCGCGAGTAGCATGCAAGATCATCATAGCGATTGGAATCAGCGCTATACCGAAATATTTGGGCACTTCATTTGATGAGGCATTATTTGAATCCACTTGTATGGTGAGAATGTCAGGCAGGAATGGATAAGCGATAAGACCTGCTAGAATGGCAAGCCCAATTAATCCAAGTGAAAGCTTTTTACGATACATAATAAACCACGCTCCTATATCTCTTTATTTTTCCTGTTTTGCAATTCGACAACCCACTTCAGCAAATTCTGAAAAGCCGTTGTGTTTAATGAATAATAAATATGTTGTCCCACACGACGATCTTCCACTAAATCGGCTTGTTTTAATATTTTTAAGTGATGGGAAACACTCGGCTTTTGCATGTCAAAGTGCTCAGCAA
>JAIMBU010000881.1 GCA_023511325.1 Gorillibacterium sp. | reverse complement strand
GGGGTAATCGGAAAACGAACTCAGCTGCTTTGTTCCATAGCAGCAAATCCCAACATCTTCCGAGCACGAATGCCGGATTTGGTTCAAGAGCCTTTATCACCCGTTCCAAACCTGCATTTAATTGCTGATCTTCTACCTTTTCCTGTTGTACCGGTCTGGCAAGAAGATGGAGATGGCGACGTTCATCCTCGGTCAATCGCAGCGCTCTTGCTATGTTATTTAGTACATCCTCAGATGGATTGACATCTCTGCCTTGTTCCAGAGAGGTATACCATGAGGTTCCGATATGGGCAAGCTGGGCCACTTCTTCCCTTCGAAGCCCCGGGGTCCGCCGTCGTCCATAGGATGCTAACCCTGCCTCTTCCGGAATAAGTGAACAGCTGCCGGCTTCGAACTGGCAGCTGTTCACTTATTTAGGCAAGTTCTTGTCCATTATTCAAGTATGTTCTTGTCGCTACACTAATAATTACGCAACTTCATTTCTGCCGCAACCTTGGATTGCTCATTAATGGGAAGGGGCTATTATAAACGCTGGAGAAGCGGATATATCAACAACGTGAGTCCTACTATCGCGCAGATGCCAGTTCCAATTCCACTCAGCACAAAGTACGCTTTAGGGGGCTGCTTTGTCGCTTTCCAGCCTTGGGTAATTTTCCAGAAATACATTGGTCTGATCGTAGCGAATAAAGCAGCACCCGTCCAAAGCACGATGAATCCAGTGATAACTATCGAGATCCAATTAAACTCTGTTGGCAAAACAATCATCCCCTCATGCTACTGATCATACGTCAATTTGCAGCGTTATCAAGACCAATTGAATAGTCACCTTGGTTGGATTTTAAATAATAATAGTAGTTGCGACTCAACCATTCCAATCGCTGCGCAAGGTGAAGAGCTCCTTTAACGCATCGGTCGATAGCTCGGTAATCCAGCCCTCTGAGCTGGAGATGACATTCTCGCTAAGCTGCTGTTTGTCCTCTAGCATCTCATCAATGCGCTCCTCCAAGGTGCCGAGAGAGATGAACTTATGCACCTGTACATCACGGGTTTGTCCGATCCGGTAAGCGCGATCTGTTGCCTGATTCTCAACAGCGGGATTCCACCAGCGGTCGAAGTGAAAGACATGGGTAGCCGCGGTAAGGTTTAAACCGATCCCCCCGGCTTTAAGCGATAGAATAAACACATTAGGTTGTTCGTTACTCGGTAGCTCATTGGATTGGAACTGTTCAATCATGCGGTCGCGTGTGTTTTTAGGTGTGCTTCCATTTAAGTAAAGGATGGGTTCCTGTAGCTCTTGTCCGAGCACTAACTGCAAGAGGAGACCCATACCAATATATTGGGTAAAGATCAGGCAACGGTCGCCCTCTTCCCGGAGCTCCTTCACCATCGCTAGCAGACGCTCTAGCTTGGAAGAACGGCTGATCAATGTTTCCATCTCAAGCGAGCCCGGAACAGCGGCAGCCATAGAAGGGATCGGTTCTTTAGTCATCAGCATCGGATGATCACACAGCTGCTTAAGCTTGGTTAACACCGCCAGAATGGCACCCTTACGTTCCATGCCCTCGAGCGTTTGTACCCGTTTGATCAGATCATTGACAATTTGATCATAAAGCGCTCCTTGCTCGACGGTCAGATTTACATAGGTTTTCATCTCATTTTTATCAGGTAGGTCGAGCTGGATGTTGGCATCCTTCTTCTTGCGGCGGAGCATAAAGGGTTTGATCAGCTTCTGTAAATCAGCCGTACGCTCCGCATTGTGCTCTTTCTCAATCGCATGACTGAACCGATGCTGAAAGCCACGGGCGGTGCCCAAATAACTAGGGGTGATAAAATCATAGATGGACCACAGCTCCGACAGGCGGTTTTCAATGGGGGTTCCGGTAAGGGCAACACGGTGTTTGGCTGGAAAACTTTTGACAGCTGTTGATTGCTTCGTCTGGGCGTTCTTGATATTTTGGGCCTCGTCCAAGCAGATCGACGACCAGTTTAGCTCCTGAAGGGTTTCCTGATCCAGTGTGGAAAGCGCATAAGAAGTCAGGACAACATCTACTTTCTGGCTTCCTTAGCGAAAGCTTCCCCACTGAGACGTTTGTTTCCATAATGGAGCATGAGACGTAGGGAAGGGGCAAAACGATTCAATTC
>JAIMBU010000880.1 GCA_023511325.1 Gorillibacterium sp. | reverse complement strand
CGAGTGCTCTGAAAGATTCAGACCCGAGACTGTTTGTCGTTCAATGCGAATGGTATAATCGGTTGGCTCTTGAATCTCGATCATCCAATTTCCCGGTCCAATTGCATGAGGCATTCCGCCGCGAATTAGAAAGACATCTCCTGGCTGTGGATAAATCTTATGCAGTCCATTTAACATGCCTTCCACATCCTGAGCATGAAACTGACTCTCCCACTTTTGTCGCGTCATGCCTGGTTTAAATCCGCAGAGTACATAGGGTTGTTCTCCCTTAACCTCTCTGCCTCCAAGAAAAAACCAGGCCTCCGTCTTGCCATAGGCTGACTGGAAAAGCCGCTGTGCGGTTTCTCGGTCGGGATGCACCTGTATAGCCAAACGTTCAGCAGAATCCAACATTTTGACAAGCACACCAGGGTTAACACCCATTGCTTGCACATGCTTGGCGCCTAAATAAGCTTCAGGATTGGTGGCAATCTGTTCCCTTAATGTGATTGCTTCATCCTCTCCGCTTTCGATTAGGCTGAGACCTTCATTAATGATAGCTTCGCGTCCTTGATTCCGAGCATCAACAACGGAGGATACCCATTCCTCCGGATAATGCCCATCAGCAGGATCATCCGTACCGTGCCACTGCTCCAGTAATTGACCGCCGATGTAGGTTCTCCAAACTCTCGTTGGTTGCAATGTAATTGGTCCCTGAGACCTATCTAGCTTAGACGTTTTATTCATTGAGCGACTCCTCATCCCGGTTGTAAGTCAGCTTCCAAACGGTCACGTCTTTGGCAGAGACTCTAACTGGAAGCCGAAGCTCCCCTTGTTCCGAGGTGTATTTGCCTTCTTCACCGGAATACAAATCAATGACAGTGCAAAAACCAGCAGTTAATTCCTTCAGTACGATAGTTGTTTCGATATTATCATCCCCATAGTTAAAGGCACAGATGATAAGTCCATCCTGTCCCCGCAATACACCTAACTTTAATTCGTGGTTATCTGCCCGATGACTGGCAAGATCATACGTTGTACTTAGAAAGCCCATAAAATCGTTCACGCTAGCAGACTTATCCTGATGATACCCATGCCACATAAACGTTGCTAAGGTAATAAAGGCACCTGAACCAATCGGTGAACGAGCGATAGCAGGGAAGCCATTCGAGAAGGTACCAAGGACTTCCACATCTGGGCGATTTATTTCCAGCAGTCTTTTCTCATAATTCCCTTTCAGAGATTCGATCTTATATCCCGACCAGTCTACGGAAATATCTAAATCAAGGACATCTATATCGATCAGTTGAATACCGAGCTCTTTGTTTAATGAACCACCTGGAATAAACGAATTCAAATATCCCCGATCATTAATCTCACCAAATTTGCCATCACTGATAATGGTTCCACCCGCAGTGGCAAAGGCTTTAAGTGCTTCCGCCATTTCCTCGCTAACGTTCAACTGATTGGTAATAAACAGTACCTTATAGTCGCTAATCCTCCCCCCAAGAACGTCTTTGGGAGTAACAAACTGCGTCGGAATATTATGGTTCCATAAACATTCATACAGCCCCGAAATGGAATCCAGATAAATGGAAGTGGATAAATAGCTTTTATAATTAAGCGTAAAAGCCTTGGAGAAATCATGATTTAGTTTATCGTAGAGAATGGCTGCTTTGGGCCGTTCCGGCACATAGTCAATGAACGATTCTTCGTGCTGCATAAGAATGTTGGCAATCGATCTCGCTTCCAAAGCCCGGGGCGTATATTCACCTAAATTATTCACCAGTCCCCGGCCGAAGGTTTGTACACCTTTAATGAAAGGAAACCACTTCCAGTAAACAATCCCCTTTGCCCCCTGAGTAATGGCTTCCCAATTCCACCATTTTACCTCATGGGTATAGACCAAACTCGCCGGGTTGAATAAGGCTTGATGATGGCTCTGCATCTCGGATATCCAGAACCTGCCACTAGCTGTACATGAACGGGTGGCTGTAAGTGTCTCCCATCTTTGATAATCCTTCATACCAGGTGGAAGATTCTTCGGGTATAGGGAAATGCCGAATTCATCTACATTCTCAGCTACGTTCCAATCATCCTGTGGTCTGTCATAATCCCCGTCATTCACCACACCTGACCCGATATTATCGGCAATAACCGGATG
>JAIMBU010000879.1 GCA_023511325.1 Gorillibacterium sp. | reverse complement strand
AAAAAAATCTGGGTTTTGGCACAAATAACGGCTCTGGTGTCCGCTGACCCTTTGAGCTGTTGGAAGATGGTAGGTGAGTGAGCGTTAGGCAATCCACCCGGCACCCACCAGCCGCAGAGCATTCCTGAGCTTAAAGTAGGTTAAAAGCAACGTCGATGTCTTTGATCTTCTGCTCGTCAATGTGGACGATATCTCCAATGATCTGCGCGGCGAGAATCGCTTTAGCACTGTATTCGGCAACCTCTAGTCGGTCAAAAGCGTTCAGCAGACTGCTCCCAGTAACAATCACACAGTCGTTCTCAGCAATCACCATAGGGGTGTTGGCAACGAACAGCTTTGCCGTCTGCTCGATGTTGAGGAAGGTTGCGCCAAAAGGTACCTTGGGATTGTTGCGCAGCAGGATATAACTCTCCGGAATGGTACGGGAATCAAAAACCGTATCGGTAACAGCGAATGCCATAACATTAGGAGGATGGGCAATGATAATCGAATGTACATCCGGTTGGGCGTTATAGATCGCTTGATGGAACTTAACGGAGCGACTGGGCAGCTTGCCTGATTCTTTAGCATCGTTTTCGACACGTACGAGGTCTTCTGGTTGCAAATATTTGCGGTCTTTAGCAGTAGGTGTGATGATTATTGAGCCATCCGATAGACGTTGGGAGAAAGTTCCTTGGGTACTGGTGAACAGCTGTTGATCATAGGAACGATGAATAAAGGCACACATTTCTCTACGTACTTCCCGTTCTTCCGTTGAACAAGCAACAGGCTGGAATTCATCGGTGATTTGCAACTGTTGGGTATGTGCTTGCTTTTGTTGTTCTTCGGTCAACGTGTTGATCTTCCCGAGACGGCGGGCTTCGATTTCTAAACGAGCCGTGTATTCCAACGTTTCGAAAGCTTTAAAAGCTTCGAACAGATCCGTACCACCCGTAACAATACCATGATTCTCTAACATAACGCTGCGAATACCTTGGGCAAATACGGAGGCAATTTCCTCACCTAGAAGCGTGCTCCCCGGGAGAGCGTAATCAGCCATGCCGACTTTACCGCTGACCAGATGGTCATTGCCCAGCATGTTGATGTTCGGAATCTTGCGGGCGATGCTGAAGGCTACGAGTGCAGGTGGATGAGCATGAACAACGGCCTTCAGGTCAGGTCTCGTCTTATACATCAACTGGTGAAAGGGATACTCACTGGATGGACGGTGTTTGCCAACAATGGTGCCGTCTGCTTTGACACAGACAACGTCGGCGCGCGTAAGGGAGCCTTTATCAACACCTGCTGGACTAATCCAGATGTCTCCATTATCATCGATAATCGATAGATTACCACCGGATGTCGTGGTCATGCCATAACGATAAATTCGCTCCATGATCATGATGATCTGGTCAGCAGGGTGAAGCAGATTGAATTGCATTTTTAGTTCCTCCCATGAATGTATCTCTTCTGATTTTGGATTAAATCTTTAAAAATGTTTGATTTCTTTTGAATTATCTTCATAATAACATGAAATAAGTGAAAACACATTAGATTGTCAAAAGATTCACAATTTATATTAGCTAATAACCAAAGAAAATACAGCTTTTCAAAGATAAACAGAAGCGGTATGATGGAATGAGTTTAGGACTATTTAGTGAAAAAGGAGCAAGCGAATGATGACGAAAAACTCAGCCGTATTGGCTTTTGATCTTGGCGCAAGTAGTGGACGTGCGATTGTAGGGGAGCTTTATCATTTGGAGGATGGCCTACCAGCGCTCAGGATGACGGAGGTACACCGTTTTGATAATACTCCCGTACAGGTTGGCAAGCACCATCATTGGGATGTGCTTCGGCTACTGCAAGAAATTAAGCTCGGTATTCGCAAGGCTGTTCAGGGGGGATATCATCTGGGGAGCTTTAGCATCGATACCTGGGGAGTCGATTTTGGTCTGTTAGACCGCAATGGAGAGCTGTTGGGGAATCCCTATCACTACCGCGACCCACACACGGATGGTGTTATGGAGGAGGTTATGGCTAAGTTAGGAAAAGAAGCGATTTTCGAGCAGAGCGGGTTGCAATTTTTGTCCTTCAACACGATTTACCAGCTTTATGCCATGCACAAGGCAGATTCGGTTTTGTTGCGTGAGGCTGAAACCCTGCTG
>JAIMBU010000878.1 GCA_023511325.1 Gorillibacterium sp. | reverse complement strand
GTACAATAGTCAAGGCTACAAGCAGGGAAGCGAGAAGCGAGAAGGATACAGCCAGAGCAAAGGGACGGAAGAATTGTCCGCTTAGGCCACCGAGCAATCCCATCGGTGCAAAGACGGCAACCGTGGTCACAGTCGATGCAGTAATTGCTGTTCCTACCTCTTTGGTCGCAGATAAGATTAGATCCTTGCTGATTTTCTCCTTTTGCAATCTGCGGACGATGTTCTCAATCACGACGATGCTGTCATCCACGACTCTTCCGGTTGCTACTGCCATTCCACCAAGAGTCATCATATTGAAGGTAACATTGGTGAAGAACTTTAAGGCAATAATAGCAACCAAGAGAGAAAGGGGAATCGAGACGACGGCAATCAAGGTAGCTCTACTATTTCTTAAGAAGAACAAAATTATAATGGAAGCAAACAACGCGCCAAGACCGCCTTCGCGAAGCATGCTAGATACCGATTCTTTCACATCGGTGGCCCGATCATATTGGATGGCAACGCCTAGCTTGCCTTCTTGCTTGATTTCATCATAAGCAGCCATCACTTGATCAGAAACTTCTACAGTATTGGCATCCGCGGTTTTGAACACGTTGAGTGTGACCCCTGCTTTGGCGTCAGTTCGACTGATGACGGAGAGCTCATTGCCACGGGTAATCTCTGCGATATCACCGATGCGTACAATCGGAGCTGGAATCAGCACCAGATTCTCCACATCCTCTAGTGTTTCTACACCACCGTTCATGAAAACTGGCTGCTTGACCTTCTCCAATGTGATCTCACCTAAAGGAACATTCACATAATTGGCTTCAAGGGTTTGCGCAACCTGCTGATATGTAATTTGGTATTTAGCCATTGCGCCAGCATCTAAATGAATAAAAGCGCCATCCTCTTGAAGACCTAAAACCTCAACCTTGGCCACCCCTTCTAAGCCTTGAAGTGTGGGTACAACTTGATCCTTAACCATCGATTCCATTTCCTGTTCAGGAACGCCCTCCTGTAAATAAACGGAGGAATAGATGATTGCCTGACCCCCGGTAGAGAACTTCTGCACCTCAGGTTTCTCTACACCTTGCGGCAGCTTCATGCCACCAAGCACTTCTTCCACCTCGCGTGCTTTCTCCTTCATATCTACACTATAGCCGAATTCTAAGCTAAAGGCGGAGATGCTGTTGGAGGATTGCGAAGTTACATTCTTAACTCCCTCGATATTACGGAGCATTTTCTCCATAGGCAGTGTGACGGTATCCAGCACCTCATTCGGCGAAGCCCCAGGATATAGGGTAACCACGCCTAGACCCGGAAAAGCAATGTCAGGTAATTGCTCCTGCTTGAATTGCCCTGATGCATAGATCCCGCCTAAGGCGATTAACAGACTTAACAGAATAACTGCCGCAGGATTTTTTAACGAAAACCTTGTAAAAAAACTCATCTCTCCAGCTCCCTTAGTTTCTACAGATTCGTAAGCTTCTCTCCATCTAATCGCTTTAATTATGGAGAATTTGCAGAACGGCAGAAACCGACCAAAGGATAAAAACTCACTGGACCTTGGTCCGGGGCTGGGTTGGCAGGAAATATCAAGCTCAGAGTGATCTCGATTACATCGGTTCTTCCTACTCAATCGAATACGATTACAACTAAGGGGGTAGGCAAAAAGATGAGAATATGGCGGAGTTTATACTGTATCCCACTATAAAGTTGATCTTACACTGGTTAAACAAGAAATGGGACATACTAGTAATGAGGCTTTTAGCTCCAAGAAACTGGAAAGGGGGGAGGAAGGGACACGGATGACCAAATCAAAGCTCAGTATAATTACGTTATTAGCATTTTTTATGGTGATGAGCAGTGGAATCGCGTTAGCTACGCCACAAGTCGCGCCGTTAGCTGACAAGGGCTCCTTAACAAGGCAGGCAAATTCGATGTCCAGCACCCTAATGAGGCATGAGATCATGCGAGCTAAAGGTGTAATCACGATGCTTCGTAATCAAGACGGGCATAAGTCCATTCAGCTTCAAGGTATAGATACTGGCGGATTAGTATTGAACATTGCAGAGGATACTATCATTAAAAAAACAGATGGCTCCGTGCTAAATTTCTCTACCCTCACGCTTGGTCAGCAAATCGAAGCGGAGCATTCTTCGGT
>JAIMBU010000877.1 GCA_023511325.1 Gorillibacterium sp. | reverse complement strand
CGACCAGATTGTCTATGCTCATGGTGCACTTAAGGCGCTCGCAGCGGATCTGATGAAGATCGCTAACGATGTACGTTGGCTGGCCAGCGGTCCTCGTTGTGGCATTGGTGAGATTCGCATTCCAGAGAATGAGCCGGGGAGTTCCATTATGCCAGGCAAGGTTAATCCGACCCAATCCGAGGCGATGACCATGGTAGCTGTTCAAGTAATGGGCAACGATGCAGCCATCGGTTTTGCTGCCAGCCAAGGAAATTTTGAACTCAATGTATTTAAGCCTGTCATTATTTATAACTTTCTGCAATCGGTTCGCTTGCTGACCGATGCCATGCAATCCTTCAATGATCACTGTGCGGTGGGTATCGAACCTAATCGTGAGGTCATTCGCCATTATCTAGAGGAGTCCTTGATGCTTGTGACCGCCTTAAATCCCCATATTGGTTATGAGAAGGCGGCATTGATTGCTAAGACCGCACATAAAGAGCGGCTATCACTGAAGCAAGCTGCTGTTAACTCAGGCCTACTGACCGCCGAGCAGTTCGATGAATATGTCAAACCCGAGGACATGATCCATCCGAAAGCATAACAACGTGAGCACAATAGATTGGTAGAGAACAAGGCAAGAAGTTCATTGTCACAGGGTGAAAACGGTGATATTTGAGCAATAGGCAATCATTTTTTAAGCCTAAAATAAGAGAAAATTAAAAGCGGACCTTGCAAGATAAAGGTCCGCTTTTTGCGTTTGCGAGGTATTTAATAGATGACTTGAGTGATGCACCAAAGGAAGAGTCCTAGCTGCAATTCCTACATCTAATCGGACACTTTTTGCTTCTAGGAACAATTTACCTGCATTTCCTACATCTAATTTGTTGGCTTTAGCTGTATTTGATGAAATGGGCGGAAATAGATGTACCTTTTGCAGGTAGATAAGGGAAAATGCGGGTTGTCACTGTTTTAACTGTACCTTTTACAGTTACTCTATTGAATCGGTCATGCTGCGAAGAGTTTTCCTACCGTCCTAGTTGAAACTGCTCATAACAATAATTCGATCGCTAGCGCGCCGGCAATTCCACCAAATACCACAGCGATAATCGGCATGCGCAGCAAGGAAAGAAGAATAGCAGCCAGCGCGCCAGCGGCTCCTGACCGATAATCCCCTCCTGTGGAGTTAAACACAGCAGGAAAGGTCAACGCTGCTAATGCGGCATAAGGCAAGTAGTCAAAAAATAGCTTTAGTCGTCCCGTTACCTGAAATCGACCGGATAACAACATGGGTAGCAGACGAGGAATATAGGTGACTGCAGCCATTCCTAGCACAACGAGTAAATTGCGATAGAGATAATAACTTATCATTTCAAGTCTCCTTTCCATAACCATGCCCCACATGCTGCAGCAATGATTGTGGACAGGATGATACTCCAACCCCCGCTCAAGAATAAGAAGAAGGGGATATAGGTAAATAAGCAGCTAAAGAGAATCGCAATAATAGAGACACCAAGCGCGGGAGAGGATGTTCTCAAGCCTGGGATCAGCAAGGCGATAAACATGACGTAAAGTGAAACTCCCATGCTATTCTGAATGATGTCGGGCAGCCCTGCCGACAGGATTAAGCCTGCCCAGGTTCCGACGTTCCAGGAGAGAAATGCGATGGAGTTAAGCCCGAATAAGTAGGAGGGGCTTAAAGATCGATCAATAGATTTAAGCGAGGCGACAGCAAAGGTTTCATCTGTTACGCCGAATGCCAACAAAGCTCTGAGGCGACTTCTGCTGCCTGGTTCGAGTTTCTGCGAGATTGCTGTGGTCATCAGGAAATGCCGAAAATTCAATATGAATGTCGTCAGGAAGATTTCGGGGAGTGCAATGGCAGAAGCGAGCATGTTGATTCCAACGAATTGAGAGGCTCCGGCATAGATGAACAATGACATGAGCACACCAACATAAGCGGGAATGCCAGCCGATTTGGTCAACATACCAAAGGTAAGGGCAATCGGTAAATAACCAATCGCAACGGGGAGTCCAGCCCTTAGACCGAGAGCGACGCCTTCATTCCAAAGTGAAGCAGTAGTTGGAGAAGGTTTGTCAGTGGCCGTTTTGCTTGTCCCATCTTCAGTTGGGCTACCATACACACCGTCATGTCTGTCGATTTCTTC
>JAIMBU010000876.1 GCA_023511325.1 Gorillibacterium sp. | reverse complement strand
CATATATTCATTTATTTATTTGGGAGGCGTGACCATGATGGCTTTTGAGGAAGCACATACCGCATTTATTCAGCATCATCTGCAGAGAAGGACAGGGGAACGGAGGGGAAGGCTGGATCGAGGACATCGGGAAGCGGAGAAATTATTTTGTCGCAACGTATGGTGGCCCCTCCGAGGTCATTTTGCCAGCCTTCATCCCGAATACGAAGTGCTCGATTGGCGGGGACATTCCTATTACTGTGATTTTGTCTGGTTCACTCCATTTATCAAGCTGGTCATTGAAATTAAAGGGTTCGGCCCACATGTTCAGGATATGGATAGACAAAAATATTGCAACGAACTAAATCGGGAAACGTTTCTAACCGCTATGGGTTTTCAAGTGATTTCTTTCTCTTTTGACGATGTCGCCCACCGTCCTGAACTATGCCTTACACTGCTTCGCATGCTGCTGAGCCGTTATCTGCCAGAGTCATCCCCTGCCAGTCTTAATCACGTGGCCGAAAGGGAAATCATCCGGCTTGCCTGCTTACTCGCTCGTCCACTGCGCCCCGTTGATGTGAAAAATCATTTACGCATCAACCACCGCACTGCTGTTCGAACACTGCAATCTCTTTGTGCGAAAAAGTGGTTCTCCCCTGTTTCTGGGATGGAAAGCAAACATGTTGTACGTTACGAGCTTCAAAAAAGTGCACTGCATCAGCTGTAATCTATAATTTCTGTTCACCTTCAGTGTAGTTCCTGTTCAACTTCAGTCTAGTTCCTGTTGCCTTCAGTGTAATTCCTGCAATTGCGGCTAGGCCCCCTAATTATGGAGTCCACCCAAGTGATTCTTTACTTTTCATAGCGAAGCTGGTTATCTGGTGGATTTACAGCGCTCTAAAGTACTTGGAGCGATTATGGAGCTGCATCACCCAGGTGGAGAAGAGGACAGGAGGCATCCGATTTATACTGCCGTGCATGCGTCGATGATTGTAAAAATCCATATAGCGATCCACTGCGTCGTACGCTTCCTCCATCGTGAAGTAGGTATCCTTACTCATGAAATCGCGTTCCATCAGACTGTGAAAAGATTCAATATAGGCGTTCATATTCGGTGACTTGGGAGGAATCCGCTCGTGATGCATCCCCCAACTCTCACACATGTCACCGAATAAGGTGCTGACGAATTGGGGGCCATTGTCTGTCCGGATTATCGGCATGGGCTCACCCACTTTAACCCGGTGCTGTAGTGCCTTCCCTAACGTTTGAACAACATGTTTGGCTTCACAGACGGTTCCTTGATAGTAGTTCACAATCACACGATCAAATACATCAATAATGCTCAGGATGAAGAAGAAGCGATCTCGGCCTAACACATACCCATACTTAATGTCCATCTGCCACAGCTGGTTCGGTCCCGATACCAGCCGATTGCGGGGAAGACAGCGGGCATGCTTGGTTTTCTTTTCCCGCTGCTTCTGCAGGATGCCCAGTTCTTTGCATAGCCGGTAGGCCTTCTTCTTATTGAGAATAAGCCCTTGTGTATGGTGTAAACATTGAGCCAGAAGCCGGTAGCCATAGATATGCTCTTCCCCTTCAAGCAGTTCCAGTAACCATTTCTTGATTTGCTCGTCGCTTATCTTTTCTCCGGTTATCGTTAAGGAATAATTCGGGTGTGGACGGCCTCGTCGATCCTGTTCTGGTTGTAGTTTGGGCGTCTCTGCTCGTTTTTTTCGGGCATAGTAGGTCGATTCGGCTAGTCCCAGAATGCGCAGTACCAGTGTTGCTGCAAACCCCCGCGTTATATACTGGTCTGCTAATTGGAATTTTTCCGATAAGCAGGGGGCACTTTTTTTAGGAGTTCACGTAGAATCTCTAGTTCCAGTTCCTTTTCGCCTAGCATTTTTACGGCGGTCTGGTACTTTCCTTCCACTTCTTGCAGTCGTTTCAGTTCCTTGTTTTGCTCGTCCAAGCTTGGGATTCCGGCTTCTTCTACCTGATCCCGGTATTCCCGTATCCAAGTACGGATGGTTTCCGGATGCAGCTCATATTTCCTTCCTAATATGGCGACTTTTATGCCCGAGAGTGCCTCCCGTACCACTTGCAGCCGTACCTCTTCGTATACCTTTTTTGTCCCTTTCATCCCGCATCTCCCCTTTGCAAATAGTTTAATTT
>JAIMBU010000087.1 GCA_023511325.1 Gorillibacterium sp. | reverse complement strand
TATGGATACAGTAACCGAAAGTAAGATGGCAATTAAAATGGCTAAATTGGGGGGAATTGGGATAATTCACCGATTTTTAACAATAGAGGAGGAAATGAAGGAGGTTAAAAAAGTAAAAAAAGAAAATCTTTTAGTTGGGGCGGCAATAGGAATAAAGGGAGATTATGAACAGCGAACCAAAGCTTTAATTTCTGCTGGAGCTGATGTAATTGTGATTGATATTGCTCATGGTCATAACTCTTTTTTACTAAAAGTTTTAAGAAAATTAACAAAAAAATTTCCAAAGACGGAATTTATCGCCGGTAATGTGGCTACGGCTGAGGCAACTAAAGATTTAATTAAAAATGGAGCTTCGGCAGTAAAGGTGGGGATTGGACCCGGGGCTTTATGTACTACAAGAATTATTACTGGAGCCGGAGTGCCTCAATTAACTGCGGTTGATGAATGTGTTAGCGTCGCTAAAAAACACAATGTGCCGGTGATTGCTGATGGAGGGATAAGACAATCAGGAGATATTGTTAAGGCTTTGGCGGTTGGAGCATCAACAGTAATGATTGGTAGTTTATTTGCTGGTTGTGAAGAAAGCCCGGCAATCACTTTTTTTCGGAATAACAAAAAGTATAAATTAACTCGAGGGATGGCTTCCTTGATAGCTAATATTGATCGACAGAAAAAAGACAAAAGTGTTAAACGCGATTTGAGGCGTTATGCGGCTGAAGGGATTGAGGCAGTGGTGCTTTATCGGGGGTCGGTTGTTGATCTAGTTCACCAACTTTTAGGAGGAGTTCGTTCTGGTTTTTCTTATTGTGGAGCAAGAAATATTAAAGAGCTTTGGGAAAAAGCAGAATTTATTCAGATTACTCAAAGTTCATTGATTGAGTCGGGTCCGCATGATGTTGAGGCAAGGTAAAGTTTTTTGTGGGCGAGGAGAGAGTCGAACTCTCACCCCGATTGAGTCGGGATAGGTTTTTGAGACCTACGCGTCTGCCAATTCCGCCACTCGCCCAAAAGTCGCCTAAGTTCTAACGTCTAATGTTTGACATTATAAATTCTATAAGTCTTATAAGTTTTATCAGTTTTCTGACACCTCGGAGGTGTTATAGGTATGACACCTCGGGATTTTTTATCAATTAAGACTTAGTCTTATAATTCCTATAAGTCTTATTACTTCTTTTAATCTTTACTTTTTTCCCACCTCTCAATCTCAATCAACCGATTATACTTGGCCAAACGTTCAGAGCGAGACATCGAACCCGTTTTTATAAAGTCAGCCCCACAGGCATAAGCTAAATCAGCAATAAAACTATCCTCAGTCTCTCCTGACCGATGAGAAACAATCACCTGCCATCCAGCTTTTTTGGTCATTTTTATCGCCTCAACCGTCTCAAAAATCGTTCCAATCTGGTTAGGTTTTATCAAAACAGCATTGGTCGCTTTTCTTTTTATTCCCTCTTTTATCCTTTTGGTGTTGGTAACATACAAATCATCGCCAACAACAAAAGCGTTAGTCTTTTCAGTTAAGGCGGAAAAACCTTCCCAGTCATCTTCAGAACAAGCATCTTCAATTGTCAGGATCGGGTACTTGTCAACCCATGAAGCAAGCAGGTCAACGAACTCAGCTGAAGTAAAGGATCTGCCTTCACCATTCAAGTGGTATTTGCCATCTTTGTAGAATTCGGTGGAAGCAACGTCCATACCAAGGAATACGTCTTCTCCTGGAGTATAACCTGCTTTCTCGATTGCTTCAATGATGGTTACGATGGCTTCTTCGTTGGAACCCAGGTTTGGTGCAAAGCCGCCTTCATCGCCAACTGCAGTGTTCAAGCCTTTAGCTTGCAGTACGCCTTTCAGACTATGGAAGATTTCGGCTCCCATACGAAGAGCTTCTTTGAATGTAGGAGCGCCAACTGGCAGCACCATGAACTCTTGAACGTCAATGTTATTGTCGGCATGTTCGCCGCCATTGATGATGTTCATCATTGGTACTGGCAAGACTTTAGCATTGAAGCCGCCTAGGTAAGTGTATAAAGGTACATCTAATGCGTCAGCAGCAGCGCGAGCTACAGCCATCGATACAGCAAGAATGGCGTTAGCGCCAAGCTTAGCTTTGTTAGGTGTGCCATCAAGTGCGATCATGCAATGATCGACTGCAACTTGATCCAAAGCATCAAGTCCGATAACCTCAGGAGCGATGATCTCGTTAACGTTCCCAACTGCTTTCAGAACGCCTTTACCGAGGTAACGTGATTTGTCGCCATCACGAAGCTCAACTGCTTCATGTTGTCCTGTGGAAGCTCCGGAAGGAACAATTGCGCGGCCTTTAGCTCCGGATTCCAGGTAAACTTCAACTTCAACGGTAGGATTACCGCGGGAGTCCAATACTTCACGTGCATATACGTTTGAAATAATTGTCATGATTTTTACACTCCTTCAATTTTTAATTTGATTGTAACGTTTGGTATTGCCTTGATTGTAGCATTTGGTTTGTTGAACTAGCCAATCTAAGCAGCTCCGTTTGATTAGGAGTTGATTAATGATTGCCCTGTCATACTTGCAGGTTGCTCAATACCCAGCAGTTCTAGCATGGTTGGAGCTAGATCCGCAAGGATACCCCCTTCACGAAGCCCCACTTGACGACCGACCAGAATAAAGGGTACGGGCTGTGTCGTGTGTGCTGTGAATGGTTTGTCTTCACTGTCACGGACGATATCTGCGTTACCATGGTCTGCCGTAATTAAGGCAACTCCACCTTTAGCCAGAATGGCAGCAACCACTTGACCAAGGCAGGCATCCACAGCTTCAACAGCTTTGATCGTCGGCTCCATCAGACCGGAGTGACCCACCATGTCAGCGTTAGCGAAGTTTAAGATGATCACGTCGTGTTTATCTGACTCGATCTCATTTACTGTCGACTGAGCCAACTCATAAGCACTCATCTCAGGCTGTAAGTCGTAAGTTGCGACCTTCGGCGAGCTGATCAGTACCCGGCTTTCTCCGACATTTACCGCTTCACTACCACCGTTAAAGAAAAAGGTTACATGAGGATACTTTTCCGTTTCGGCTGTGCGCAGTTGCGTCAGCCCGTTACGAGAAAGCACTTCTCCTAGTGTATCATCAATTTCCTTATGTGAAAAAGCAATATGTGCATGAATCGCTTGGCTGTAGGTGGTCATACAGACAAAATACAAATCTCTTGGATGGTTCACACCCCGATTAAAGCCAATGAATTCATCAGATGTGAACGCTTGGGAAAGCTGAATGGCACGGTCAGGACGGAAGTTAAAGAAGATGACGGAATCGCCGGATTCCACCAAACCTGCTGCATGACCTTCGGCATCCGTAATGGTTACCGGAAGAATGAATTCGTCATAAACCGAATTCTCGTAGGATTTCTCAACAGCCTCAACTGCGTTCTGAGCTTGTAAACCATCACCATATACCATGGCACGATAGGATTTCTCTTCTCGTTCCCAACGTTTGTCACGGTCCATAGCGTAATAGCGACCCATGATTGAAGCAATTTTACCAACACCAAGCTCGTCAATCTTCGCTTGAAGCTGTTTGATGAAAGCAAGACCACTATCTGGAGCTACGTCACGACCGTCCAGGAACGGATGGACGTAAACCTCAGTCAGCCCTTCTCTTTTCGCTAGATCAAGCAGCGCGAATAGGTGGTCGATATGGCTGTGAACTCCACCATCGGACAAAAGCCCGAACAGGTGAAGCTTCTTATTGTTGGCTTTCGCTTGACGAGCAGCACCAGCCAAGTACAAATTCTCGTAGAAGTCACCGTCGCGAATAGACTTGGTTACCCGGGTCAGATCCTGATAAATAATCCGACCGGAGCCGATATTCAGGTGACCCACCTCGGAGTTGCCCATTTGTCCATCAGGAAGACCAACAGATTCTCCGCTTGCTTTAAGCGTTGTGTGCGCACACTCCGCCCAAAGCTTATCATAGTTCGGTTTGTTCGCCGCAGCAATGGCATTGCCTTGCGTTTCTTCCCGCAAACCGAATCCGTCGAGAATAATTAAGGCAACTGGTTTAGGTCTGGACATATTAGTGTGCCCCCTCAACCAACTGAATGTAGGAAGCAGGCTCAAGGCTAGCTCCTCCAACCAAAGCCCCATCAATGTCGGACATACCCATGTATTCACTGATGTTGTTAGGTTTTACGCTGCCGCCGTATTGAATCCGAACAGCCGCTGCCGTCTCTGCACCATACAAGCCAGCAACAAGCTCGCGGATGTAGGCAATCACTTCATTAGCGTCTGCAGAAGTAGAAGACTTTCCTGTGCCAATGGCCCAAATCGGCTCATATGCGATAACGACTTTAGTCGCTAACTCTTTGTCGAGTCCAGCAAAGGCAGCTTCAGTCTGAACCTTACAGACGTCTTTCGTACGACCAGCTTCGCGTTCTTCCAGCTTTTCGCCAACGCAGAGGATCGGAGTCAGATCATACTTGAATGCCGCTTTGATTTTCTTGTTGACGGTTTCGTCGGTTTCGGCAAAATATTCTCTGCGCTCGGAGTGACCGATGATCACGTAGTCTACGCCGATTTCCTTCAGCATTTCACCGCTGATTTCACCCGTGTAGGCACCATTGTCTGCCCAGTGCAAGTTTTGCGCGCCAACTTTAATTGCGGTGCCCTTAAACGCTTCTACCAAAACGGAAAGATTCGTATAAGGTGCACAAATGACACTTTCCACGCCTTCTACTTCCGCTTTGCCTTTAATTTCCTCTGCAAATGCAGCGGCTTCTTTAGCCGTTTTGAACATTTTCCAGTTGCCTGCAATAATTGGTTTTCTCATTGATCCAACACTCCTTTGCGCTTTTTCGAAAAGTGAAACGGCGCTTCGCTGGTATAATATCCGATTCCTATAGGAGTTCGGAGACTTGCTGTTGCTATTAAATGAAGCGGCCACTTCATTTAAAGCGTTGAACTAGCTTTACTTGTCTTGCAGAGCCACAACACCTGGAAGCGCCTTGCCCTCCATGAATTCCAGAGAAGCACCGCCGCCCGTGGAGATGTGATCCATTTTCTCTTTCATATCGAACTTCTCAACAGCAGCAGCGGAATCGCCACCACCAATTATGGTATAGCCGACTGTATCTGCGCAAGCTTGACAAACAGCTTTGGTACCAGCCGCGAATTTCTCCATTTCAAAAACGCCCATTGGTCCGTTCCAGACGACTAGCTTGGAGTTGGCGATGCAGTCTGCATATAGTTTAGAAGTTTCTGGTCCGATATCAAGACCGAGCCAGCCAGCAAGAATTTCGTTAGCAGGAACAGTTTTGGTATTGGCGTCAGCGCTGAATGAATCAGCAGCTACTACGTCAATAGGCAACAACATGTTTACGCCTTTTTCTGCAGCTTTATTGATAAAGCCAAGTGCTGCTTCAACCTTTTCTTCGTCAACGATCGAAGCCCCGATTTCATAGCCTTTAGCTTTCAAGAACGTGAAACACAGGCCGCCACCGATGATGATGTTGTCAGCAAGCTTGATTAAATTATCAATAACGTCGATCTTGTCTTTAACCTTAGCTCCGCCAATGATCGCGGTGAAAGGACGTTCTGGAGTACTAAGCGCTCTACCTAACACGTCTAACTCCTTCTCCATCAGGAGACCGGACACTGCAGGTAGGAAATGAGCGATACCTTCTGTTGAGGAATGAGCACGGTGAGCAGCACCAAAGGCATCGTTGACAAACAAGTCAGCCAGTTCAGCAAATTGTTTAGCTAGCTCAGGGTCATTCTTCTCTTCACCCTTGTGGAAACGCACGTTTTCAAGCACAAGTACATCGCCGTTATTCATTTGAGCGATTTGAGCTTTAACTGTTTCGCCTACGGATTCGTCAGCTTTAGCAACAGGCTTGCCCAGTAACTCAGCAAGACGCGCTGCAACTGGAGTCAGACGCATGCTCTCATTGACTTGTCCTTGTGGACGACCCAAGTGACTCGCCAAGATGATCTTTGCACCTTGCTCAATCAGATATTTGACAGTAGGTAGCGTTTCGGCAATCCGATTGTCATCCGTAATTACACCATTTTCTAACGGTACGTTAAAGTCAACGCGAACAAAGACGCGTTTTCCAGCTAAGTCAGCTATATCACGAATACTTTTCTTGTTCATATAGAGTACCTCCGCATCAATATAGTGGATCAACACAAATGGCAATCATACGCTAGAGCATTCATAAGAGCGGAAACGATCAAGTCTGTTTCCGCTCCAATGATTATGCATCTATTAGGCTAATCTTACTTAGCCAGTTTTGCGAAGTATTCCAAAGTGCGAATAAGTTGCGCAGTGTAGGACATTTCGTTGTCGTACCAAGCAACCGTTTTAACCAGTTGTTTGTCACCAACCGTCAATACTTTGGTTTGTGTTGCATCAAACAGGGAGCCGAATGTGCTGCCCTTGATATCGGAAGATACGATTTCGTCTTCGGTATAGCCGAAGGATTCGTCAGAAGCGGCTTTCATTGCTGCATTAACTTCTTCAGCAGTAACTTTCTTATCAAGAACGGTTACGAGTTCAGTCAAAGAACCAGTTGCAACTGGAACACGTTGAGCTGCGCCATCAAGCTTGCCTTTAAGTGCAGGAATAACAAGTCCGATTGCTTTAGCAGCGCCTGTAGTGTTAGGGATGATGTTCTCAGCAGCAGCGCGAGCACGACGGAAGTCGCCTTTACGGTGCGGAGCATCCAGTGTATTCTGGTCGCCTGTGTAAGCATGGATTGTTGTCATCAAGCCTTGAGCAATACCATAGTTGTCTTGAAGAACTTTAGCCATTGGAGCTAAGCAGTTCGTGGTACAAGAAGCACCGGAGATAACTGTTTCAGTACCATCAAGGATTTCATGGTTAACATTGTAGACAACGGTTTTAACATCGCCAGTAGCAGGAGCTGAGATAACAACCTTCTTCGCGCCGCCCTTAAGATGCTTTTCAGCTGCTTCTTGGGATACGAAGAAACCTGTGCATTCAAGAACGATGTCTACGCCAAGCTCGCCCCATGGCAATTCTTCAGGATTAGCGTTAGCCAAAACCTTAACTTCTTTGCCGTTAACTTTGAAGAAGCCGTCATGAACTTCAACATCACCCTTGAAAGATCCCTGGGTTGTATCATATTTCAACAAATGGGCCAACATTTTAGCGTCCGTCAAATCATTGATTGCTACAACTTCAATCCCTTGTACTTCTTGAATACGACGAAATGCAAGTCTTCCGATCCGTCCAAATCCGTTAATGCCTACTTTAACTGTCATTGTAATAACTCCTCCTATGTGGATGAATATAGTGAAGCTTATCTCAAGACGGCATTGCCATCGTGAAAACAAAATAATAATTGCGTGTGGAACCGTCTTCCGTCCACTAGTCTAGTTCTATAATCTGTAAGGCGGCGGCTTCATCGGTTACAAGAATATGCTCTGCACCGTACCGGAGAACGGCAGCGATGCTCTTTCCCTTACTACTACCACCGGCGACGGCAATCACCGTCTCGACCTGCTTGAGATCCTCGAGTCGCATGCCAAGTGTTGGCATGCGGTGCACAACCATTCCATGTCGGTCGAAGTAATAACCGAAAGCTTCTGCGAGAGCGCCTGCCGTATCCAAGGCATCAAGCATAGGCTGCTCCGCTTTCCTTCTTCTCGCCATAACCTTAGCTTCCCCGATTCCATGCAACACAATGCGGGCACCACGAATGACTGGAATAATTTCGCGAATGTTTGGTTCCTGAATCATCGTGTTGTACGCTTCTTCTCCCAGATGGTCGGGTACATGCAGCAGACGGTATTGACCCCCCGTCTTCTTAGCCATGACGGATGCAAGTGTATTCGCCTGAAATTCGACGCTCTCACCAATTCCGCCCCGAGCCGGAACGAACAAGCTGCCTTTGAGTGCTGCTGATGGAATCAATTGACCCGCTACCTCAGCTAAAGTGGAACCCCCGGTAACCGCGATAACGGCTTCCTTGTGTACGGCCTTGCGCAGTGCGCTAGCCGCAGAGCGTCCCATTTCCTTC
>JAIMBU010000875.1 GCA_023511325.1 Gorillibacterium sp. | reverse complement strand
TATTAAGCAGCCGGATATTGCTGTTATTTTGGCTGACATCTCCAGCTTTCGCTGAACGAAAGCTTTGTTTGTACCTGCACTTTGGACATGGTATCATGAAGGCTGAACGATGAAATTTAGGAGTAAAAGGTGGAGCGAAAAATGAATGTATGGGATTATTTGATTCCTAGTCTCACTCTGATTGCTGGTGCGGTAGCTGGTTTTGCGGCTGGCGTCTATTATTTACGCAGACAAATGGAGAAGATGCAGAACGACCCTGAAATGCTGCAAAAAATGGCGAAGCAAATGGGCTACAATATGAATCGGCAGCAAATGTCGAAGGTCCAACTCATGATGAAGCAACAAGGGCAAGGAAAGAATCCTACGCCAGCGAGCCAACCCCCAAGTAAAAATCGCAAATCCAAGTAACCTTTAAGAGAAAGCGGCTCAGATTCTTGTTAGAATGATAAGCCGTATAGGTCGGAACGGAGAGAAATGCATGCCTGCGAAGGAATTGAGAAACGAGACTGTCGTGAAGAATCGGGACAAGATTGAGGAGCATGTTCGTGAAATCCTTAAGCTGATCGGAGAAGATCCGGATCGAGAGGGATTGCGTGACACACCTGCCCGGGTAACGCGGATGTATGAAGAAATTTTTGGCGGGTATGGTCAAGATGGCCGGGAGGTATTGGGAGTTACCTTTGACGAACAGCATGAAGAGCTGGTAATTGTTAAGGATATCGTCTATTACAGCCAATGCGAGCATCATATGGCACCCTTCTACGGTAAGGTTCATATCGGGTATATCCCAAGCGGTAAAGTGGCTGGACTTAGTAAATTTGCCCGCCTTGTGGATACAGTATCTCATCGTCTGCAGGTGCAGGAGCGAATGACTTCGGAAATTGCCGACACGATCATGGAGGTATTGAAGCCACACGGTGCCATGGTTGTGGTTGAAGGCGAGCATTTATGTATGTGTTCCCGAGGTGTCAAGAAATATGGTAGTAAAACAATTACTTCAGGTGTACGAGGGATTTTTAGTCGAGACGTAGCCCTGCGAACAGAATTTATGTCGCTCATTCGGGACCGCTGAAGCGGGTAGCCCCATTACACCAGAATTCATAAAAATGGATTAGTGGTAAATTTTAATCCGCATTGGAAAATAGAAAGCTTTCATCCCTGTTATGGTAGGATCATAAGCATAGATTTGGAGGGGCTGTCCGAAAAGTCATTCTTGGCTTTTGGGACACCCCACTTTGAATGTTAAATCTTCAGAAAAAAGTCCTCCAGTTCCACTTTTATAGTGGTTTTGGAGGACTTTTGGGTTTGATCTAGGCAGAATTGATGCAAAAGTGCAGCAATTTTATCTCGTATTCTTCGGTTCCCTCACTCAAGCCTGAAACGTGAGCTGCGGCCGTTCTCGTTGATTTACTTATTCCAGCTCACTTGGTTTCCTGCTTTTACAAAAATGGGCAATTGGTTTTGGTTTCTGTACCTTGCTGTCTCACCAGAAAGGGGCTTTTACATCAACGCATTCGCGGAGTAGGGTGTGCCTAGGCGTATGCCCCTCTTCTCAATAGGGATGCCATTTAACCATCCGGGCAGTGGTGAAGCGTTCATTCACATGTGGCCAATAAACGACATTCCACCAAGCATCGATGTATTTGCCTCGTTCAGTCATGTATTTAAGATAATAGGCATGCTCCCATACATCGAGTGCAAGTAGGGGAATCACATCCCATTGGGATAAGTTCTGATGTTTCTCCGCTTGGAGGATTTCCAGGCGATGGCTGCGAGGACTCCAAACCAAGATCGCCCAGCCACTGCCCTCTACCTTCTCCGCTGCCTGAGAGAATTGCTGCTTGAATACATCAAAGCTGCCGAAGTCGCGCTCGATTTGCGCGGCGATCGGGCCGGTTGCTTTGCCGCCTCCAGCTGGATTCATCACATTCCAGAATAATGTATGGAGATAATGTCCAGCGCCATTAAAAGCAAGCTCGCGCTCCCAGTGCTTGACTAAATCAAAATTACCGGTTTCACGGGCCTGCTTAAGCGCGAGCTCAGCCTTGTTCAAGTCGTCTACATACTTTTTATGATGGATGTCATGATGCAGGTGCATGGTTTTCTCATCAATATGCGGTTCCAAAGCATTGTAGGGATATGGCAGGGGAGGAAG
>JAIMBU010000874.1 GCA_023511325.1 Gorillibacterium sp. | reverse complement strand
GGAATGAGCAGCAATGCTCCCGGGTCAAGCAACCGCGTAAGCGGTATATTCTGATCTGTTTTTACCTTTAGGGCATAGAAGAAAATCCCGTAGAATCCGAGTACAAATAAAAGCACAGATACCCCAAGTGCATTTCCAACGAACAAATATTGTCCAAAGGCTCCAAGAAAAAGCGCCAATAGTCCTATTCTCTCTTGTCCATTCTGCAATAGCACCGAATCATTCACTTCGCTTCACTCCTGTTCTCTCAGACGAAATTTGTTATGTTCTCGCTTTTATTGTAACCTATAAAATAAGAAGAAAAAGTGAAAGATCAATTCTGTTAATTTCATATTTTAGAACGGAGTGCTCTCCCCATGATCATCAGGCGACATTACATCACCTTGCGCAGCTCATTCTCACAATTCCCGGAAAAAGCCTTGATAGAAGTGACTACTCAGGAGCTTGCCGAAGTACTAGAATGCACCCAGCGCAACATGATTCTATTGCTGAAGCGCATGCAAGAGGAAGGCTGGTTAACCTGGAGTCCCAAGCGTGGACGGGGAAATCGGTCTAGTCTGTCCTTCTTAGCCAGCAGAGAAGACATTACCTTACAGGAAGTACAAGAGATGGTGGACAATAAGGATCTACATTCCGCCCTCACCCTGCTGCATTCCGCAGAAGAAACCTCACCGCTTAAAGATCAATTTCAGCAATGGTTAACCAGTCAATTTGGCTTTCGATCGGAGCTTGAAGGGGAACGGCGCACGGATGTTCTCCGCTTTCCTCTGCCCCAGATGATCCACTCCTTGGACCCCGCAGCCATTCATTATACTGGGGAATCCCATCTGGTTAACCAGCTATTCGATGGGCTTGTTATCCATTCCCCCAAAGGTGATGGCATCCTGCCACATCTTGCCCATGCCTGGGAAGCAGATGAATCACGGACACTGTGGACTTTCTATCTACGCAAAGGAGTTCGTTTTCATCATGGTCGTGAGTTGCGTGCCACTGATGTGAAGTACTCCTTGGAGCGGCTGAAGCGGCTAGCTCCCCGTGGTCTGTACAGTTGGGTTTATCAGGCCATCGTCTCGATTGAAATCGTTGACGATATCACCGTCCGCATCAAGCTAACGGAGCGCAATGAACTGTTCCTGGCTTTTCTAGCGACCAACCGTGCCTCTATTGTTCCTGAGGACGTTTGTGAATCAACAGGTGAAGCGTTTGGTAAGCATCCCATCGGCACAGGACCTTTTCAGCTAACCGTTAGTGAACAAGATGTATGGATACTGGAGGCTTTTCCGCAATATTTTCAGGGGCGGGGATTCCTCGATCGGGTAGAAATCTGGACGATGCCGGGCAAAGAAGGCCGGAGCGACTTGTTGTCTGCGAGTAGCTTTCAAGTGATGCACAATGTTAGGCTTTCCGAGCAGGAAGCCGGGACGATGCAACAGATTCGACAATCGAGCATGACTAGCAAATATATCACGGTAAATGACGGGAAGCCCGGACCACTGGCGGACCCAGTCATTCGCGCCGCTGTCGATCAAGCGCTAGATCGAGCATTCCTGCTGGAGCAACTATCAGGGGATGTCATCGAAGGAGGACAATCATTCTGGCCGGAGAAAGATGGGGTGCAAACGGATACTGATATCGATCGATATTCAGATACTGACGCAAATCCTCATACTGTTGTAGATCCAGAGCGAGTTTCGGATCAAGCTCCAGATCCTCATACTACTCAGCCGCTCAAACCAAATCGGGCGAATCGGATAAATCAAAGTGATATTAACTTGCTAGGTGCTTCCGGCCGATACGTGGGAAGGCCACTTGTTCTCGCTACAATTCCTCAATACGAGAATGATGCCCTTCTGGTTGAGCGTACACTGGCGAGATCGGGGATTGCGGTTGAAATCCGGTTGATTCCCGCCGAGCAGTTCCAAGGAAGTGCTCGCATGTCTGCTGATCTGCTGCTATTCGCCATCATGCTGGACGAGCAGCGGGAGTTGCGGCTGATCGATCTTTTCACCAGCATAGCGCAACATGCCTCAGCTGATATTCGCGAGTCACTAGAAAGCAGCATCATGAGGATTCTCACTGAACCCGATGTAGCTTCCCGAGCCAAGCTTTTTTTAGAGATCGAACGGATGCTTAAATGGAGGAACAGTCTTTTATT
>JAIMBU010000873.1 GCA_023511325.1 Gorillibacterium sp. | reverse complement strand
GATGCATGCTGCCTGGGTTGCGTTTGCCACCAATGGAGAATGCGGTTGGCCAAAATACGATCTCAATCGCAGAACAACCATGCGCTTCGATACAACCTCGGTGGTCGCAGATGACCCTAGAGCCGTAGAGCGAACAATTTGGGAAGGCGTGCGTTAGGCTCTGAATTCGTATAAATAAATGAAAGGAGAACTGACGATGAGCAAATACGTGGCTACTCAGTCCATGAACTATGGGATGGGCACAGAGATGACACACAGAGTCTTTGGCAAGCATGCTGAAGAAGCACTCAAGGCTGTAGAGAGCGAAGCTGAGCGGTTGGAAAAAATGCTGAGCCGCTTTACGCCCGAAAGCGAGATAAGTAGGATCAACCAGTCTGCAGGCATTAAGTGTGTGAAGCTTGGCCCTGATACCTATGAGGTGCTGTCGCGTGCTGCTGAGTTCTCAAGTTATTGTCAAGGAACATTTGATGTCACTATCGGCCCTTTAGTAAATCTGTGGGATTATAAAAATTCGACTGAAATTCCGAATGAAGCAAGGATAAAACAAGTCCTTCCACTGGTGAATTATGCTGATTTGATAGTGGATCCTCGCGAAAAGACGGCTGGACTTCAAAAAATGGGGCAGTCTCTTGATCTGGGGGGAATAGGTAAAGGATTTGCCAGCGACAAGTTTTTAGAGGTATTTAGGGAATTCGGTATTTCATCGGCTTTTACCAATATCGGCGGGAATGTGGCTGCTCTGGGGACTAAACCGGATGGTTCTCCGTGGAGTGTGGGTATCCGGCACCCCAGGCAGGATAACCGCTTAATGGGTGCTGTGTCAGTGGCTGACAAAGCAGTGGTTACATCTGGAGACTATCAGCGATACTTTGTTGATCGTGAGGGTAAAAGGCGGCATCATATCCTGAATCCGAGTACCGGATATCCATCAGAATCAGGGGTGATCAGTGTGACCATCGTTGCCGACAATGCCACAACGGCGGATGCGTTGTCTACCATAGTGTTTGTAGCTGGGATGAAAAAGGGGCTGGAGCTTCTGAAAAACTTTCCCGGAACCGAGGTCATTCTCATCGATACGGACTTATTGGTCTACGTTTCGCAAGGCTTGAAAGACAGCTTTCAGACTGATGTGGGTATAAGAGTCAATATCTTAGATTAAGAGATGGGAGTAGGTCAGAATGAGCAGAAAGGGGAAAAACAAAATGCTAATCGCAGGTATTGTGGTGGTTACTATTGTAGTAGTGGGCTTGGGAGGAGCGTTTCTCTTTACTGCCGGGGAACGGCGTGAAGCTAAGAATCTCCCGATCAAAGCCGTAAATTTTAAACAGCTTGATAATGGCACTTATATTGGCAAATACGAGGGCGGGATGTACAAATGGAGAGCCAATAAGGTTCAGGTAACCGTGTCCGCAAGCAAGGTTACAGACATCAAGCTTTTAGAACCAGCAAAGAAAGAACTGATTGGACCTGCAAATGAATTGTTCGGCCGGGTAATCCAGTCGCAGTCGCTACAGGTGGATACCATCAGTGGTGCAACCCTTACCTCTAAATCCTATCTCAAAGCGATAGAAATCGCACTGGACGAAGCGCAGTAAAAATTACACAGGAATCGAGACGATGATACGATGATCTTTTACTTTTCCGGAACAGGGAACTCACTATATGCCGCTAAAACGATTGCACATCATACAGGTGAAGAGTTAGTTTCCATATCTGCTGCTGAGAACACAAGTAATAAATGCCATGAATATAACCTGAAGAACAATGAAATCATTGGGTTTGTACATCCGATTTATTCATGGGGACCTCCCAGAATCGTGCTTGAATTTATTGAGAAGCTTAAGCT
This sequence comes from Gorillibacterium sp., assembly GCA_023511325.1. Taxonomy (GTDB): domain Bacteria; phylum Bacillota; class Bacilli; order Paenibacillales; family NBRC-103111; genus Gorillibacterium. Next base: position 309 of record JAIMBU010000873.1, on the reverse strand, counting down.
GAGTAATTACCAGGGAAACTACGTCTTTGCTATTGCAACCTGTGGAGGCACCATTGGAAATACGATGAAAGTCATGAAAGCTAGTTTGAACAAAAAAGATATGAATTTAAGCAGCGGATTTTCGCTCAAAATGCCTAATAACTTTATCATCATGGGTGACGTAGATGCAAAAGAAGTGGAGAACAAAAAGCTTGCTGAGGCAGATGAGGCTTTAAACCAGATCAACCAAGTTATTGAGCAACGAACAACGGGAGAATTTAAGGTGGATAAAGGCCATCTCCCCTGGCTATTAACTGGCCTTATAAACCC
>JAIMBU010000872.1 GCA_023511325.1 Gorillibacterium sp. | reverse complement strand
ATAATGATTTGATTCTCCTGCCTAGTCCGTTTCAGATCAATGATTCGCTGATTCTCCGAGCCTCTATACCTTAGCATGAGATTGCGTTTATCCAGAACAAAGCGACCATCCACTAAATAATCAGTCTGATCCAACAGCATTTGCCAGCTTTGCCGTGTCACTCCGCCTGCAACAAGCTGTTCATAGGTATAGCCCGTGTAGGTGATGACATTTAGCCCCTGCGCTTGAACCCATTTCGCGAGTACGACAAAGCTCTCTGCCTGCTCGAAAGGCTCCCCTCCACTAAACGTAACGCCATCCAGCAGTTGATTAGCTCGTATCTGGTTCATGATGCTCTCGATACTTAAGCATGAGCCCGCGGTAAAAGAATGGGTGTGCATATTGTGGCAGCCCAGGCAGTTATGCGGACAGCCTTGGGCAAAAACTGTAAGCCGCAGGCCAGGTCCATCCACAATAGAATCCTCAACCAGACCAGCGATTCGAATGAAAGCATTAGTCATATCGTTCTCCACACAGAGATCTGCTTCAGAATGAAAGGTTATCTTAACCATGCTTGACTCTGTCTCGTTCTTCGGCTTTTTTGGCATCATTAAAAAGGTCGAGTGTGCCTACCAGATAACCTGTGATCCGACGAATCCGTTCAAAACGTCCTCTGCCATCCGCTTCTGTTCTGCCACAGGAAGGGCAAGCTTCGCCGATAATGCCAGTAAATCCGCATATGGGATCACGATCTACGGGATGATTTACCGAACCGTACCCAATACCTGCTTCCTTCATAGCCCGGACAACCTTCTCGAAAGCAGGTAAATTGTCAGTTGGGTCACCGTCAAGCTCGACATAAGTGATATGCCCGGCATTTGTCATCTCATGGTAGGGTGCCTCTAGATGTATCTTGTCGAAAGCGGAGATTTTATGGTACACCGGCACGTGGAAGCTGTTGGTGTAATATTCACGATCTGTAACTCCGGGAATCGATCCGAAGGTCACCCGATCCATCTTGACGAAACGACCTGCTGTTCCTTCAGCCGGCGTAGCTAATAGGGTAAAATTCATTTCGTACCGAACGGCTGCTTCATCCATGCGTGTGCGCATATGACCGATGATGCGTAAGCCCAATTGCTTAGCTTCCTCAGATTCCCCATGATGTGAGCCAATAAGGGCCTTCAAGCATTCGGCAAGCCCGATAAACCCAGTGGAAAGGCTACCATGCTTCAGCACCTCGCGTATCTTATCCTCTGAGTCTAGATTCTCTGAGCCAATCCAGACCCCTTGTCCCATTAAGAAAGGAAAGTTTTTGACTTTCTTCTCAGCTTGAATCTCAAAGCGTTCGAGCAATTGGCAGACAACGGTCTCGAGCACACGATCAAGCTCGGCAAAAAATCCATTCACGTCTCCACGATTATTCAGCGCAATCTTCGGCAGGTTAATGGTGGTAAAACTCAAGTTACCGCGTCCGTGGGTAATTTCATTGTTGGTGTCATGAACATTACCAATCACACGAGTCCGGCATCCCATATAGGCAATTTCCGTTTCTGGATGTCCGGGCTTGTAGTATTTCAAGTTAAAAGGAGCATCGTTGAAGGAGAAATTTGGGAAAAGCCGCTTGGCGCTAACCTTACATGCCAGTTGAAACAAGTCATAGTTGGGATCGGTTTCTAAGTAATTAATGCCTTCTTTAACACGATAGATCTGAATGGGGAATATCGGTGTCTCCCCGTTTCCTAATCCTTGTTCAGTTGCGAGCAAAATACTGCGGACGACTAAACGACCTTCTGGGGTCATATCGGTTCCATAATTAATCGAACTAAAAGGAACTTGTGCGCCAGCCCGACTATGCATCGTATTGAGATTATGAATCAAGGCCTCCATCGCCTGGAATGTGCTTCTTTCCGTTTCAAGCAATGCTTGATGGATGGCAAAATCCTGTGCTTTCGTTGCGATGTCCTGATTACCGACAAATAACTGAATCTGGTCTAACTCCAGCTTGGCATCCTGTTCATTACGGTTTATATGCGGTTCGTTCCCTTGCTCCTTCAAGCTGGCAAATATAGCCTTAATCTCCGTGTTATCTGCCTCCGTCATGCCGCGAAGCAGTTCTAAGGCTTTCATAAAATGGCTACGATAATGCCGGGAATAGGTTTTGGCCACACCAGGAGC
>JAIMBU010000871.1 GCA_023511325.1 Gorillibacterium sp. | reverse complement strand
GGATTAACTGCATTGCTACTGAAAGCCTTTCAGTTCATCTTTGGACATTAAAAAACACTTCAGTGCAGATGGCAGGAGCCATTCGACATTGAAGTGTTTTTTATCCGATCCAAATTCCAAATTACCTGCGCTCAGCTTTACCACCAACAAAAACGGTAGAATCGGCATCGAGACCATAGGCTGTATGCAACGCTTGAATGACCTCGTTCAGGCGGGAGCCATCGATAACACAGGAGGTTTTGATTTCGGAAGTGCTAACCATATTGATGCTGATGCCAAGATTAGAGATCGTTGTGAACATTTTCGCAGCAACACCTGGGGTACTAACCATTCCTGCCCCAACGATGGACACCTTGACAAGATTATTCTCCGAAGTTAATTCACGAAAACCAACGATGGAGTGAGTGCTTTCAATGACAGCAACGGCTCGATCAAGATCAGCAGACGAAAGCGAGAATGAAAATTCTGCCTGTCCCTGAACAACACCACTTTGGACGATGATATCCACGTCGATCTTCTCATTAGCCAGCGCAGAAAAGACCGTAGCAAGCTGGCCTGGTCGTTCAGGCACACCTAGGATACTGATGCGTGCAACGTTCTTATCGTAGGCGATACCACTGACGACTACTCCCTGTTCCATAAAGGCTTCCTCCTTGACTTGTGTTCCTTCATTCTGAGTAAAGCTAGAGCGAACAACTAGATTAACCTTGTTGTGCTTGGCACATTCTACAGCTCGTGGATGTAAGACCGCCGCCCCTAGATTAGCCAACTCCAGCATCTCATCGTAAGAGATTTCTTTAAGTTTCCGCGCTACCTTAACAATTCTAGGATCGGTAGAATAAATGCCATCCACATCCGTATAAATCTCACAAATATCAGCTTTGATCGCTGATGCTATGGCAACAGCCGTTGTGTCCGAGCCACCGCGACCAAGGGTAGTGATTTCTCCATCCTCCGTCAAGCCTTGAAATCCAGCAATAATCACAATCTGTTCTTCGCTCAGCGCTTTAAGTAAGCGTTTCGGTTCAATGGAGGTGATTCTTGCTTTACCATGAAGCGATTCAGTGCGGATACCCGCTTGCCAGCCCGTATAGGCTACCGTCTTCTCACCTAGTTCGCTGATAGCCATGGATAATAACGCACTTGATACCTGCTCTCCAGTACTCAGCAGCATATCCATTTCGCGGATTGGTGGTGTTCCACTGACAATCTGCTTGGTCAGATCAATTAATTCATCTGTGGTGTCCCCCATAGCGGAGACGACAACAACACAGCGGTTTCCTTGACGCTTGCGCTCCACGATGCGTGTTGCAACCCGCTTCATTCGATCAGCATCTCCTACGGAGCTACCTCCGAATTTCATTACGATTAAAGACAATCTGGTCACACCCCTTCTCCCAAGGATAAACACCTAGCCTGTCTGCATGTTCTGACGCCATGCGTTTACCGATGAAATATAAGAACAGTATAATGCAAAAATTAATCTTGCTTATATGTCAAAACACTCTTTGCAGTAATGCCGCATTGCGGTACTAAAGGGTTTAGATACAGACAAAGGACTTGGCGCCAACCATAGCGTCAAATCCTCAGCTTCTGGTAACAAGCGGTTCTAGCTTAGCAAATATTAAGCACGAGAACTGTATTTACCTTCCCGTGTATCAATGATCAGCATATCCCCTTCGTTAATAAAAAGTGGAACCTGAACAGTTAAACCTGTTTCCATCTTGGCATTTTTCGTAGCACCTTGGGCTGTATTTCCTTTGATGCCCGGTTCTGTCTCAACAACACGAAGCTCCACGCTGTTGGGAATATTGATACCAAGAATCTCACCTTGATAACTAATAATGTTGACCTTCATGTTTTCTTTAATGAACTTAAGTTCCCATTCCAATTGCTTGGTGTTGAGAATGAATTGATCGTACGTTTCGGTATCCATAAAGGTATGATCATTACCAGCAGCATACAGGTATTGGGTTTCACGGTTCTCCACATGAGCGCGGGTTACTGATTCACCAGCACGAAATGTTTTCTCAACAACATTGCTGCTGCGCATGTTCTTCAGTTTAGAGCGCACGAATGCTGCACCCTTACCCGGTTTAACGTGCTGAAACTCAACAACGGAGAATAGATCCCCATCATATTCAATGGTAAGTCCTGTTTTAAAAT
>JAIMBU010000870.1 GCA_023511325.1 Gorillibacterium sp. | reverse complement strand
GGCAGGAGGAAGTCAAGTTGAGCGGTGGATAAGGTTTCTTCTTTTTTCAGGGCTGTGCGGATTTGTACGTCAAGCTTCGGTCCGTAGAAGGCCGCTTCTCCTTCAGCTTCGTAATAAGGCAAGCCCAGCTCTTCGACTACTTCCTTCAGCATGCGTTGGGACGTTTCCCACATTTCATCATTCGGGAAGTATTTCTCTGTATCCTTCGGGTCCCGGTAGGAGAGGCGGAAACGGTAATCCTTGATCCCAAAATCATCATAAACCTCTTTGATCAGGTTAATGACGCGAGAAAATTCTTCCTTGATTTGGTCAGGACGACAGAAAATATGAGCATCGTTCAAGGTCATCGCACGAACTCGGTGCAATCCCGTAAGCGCACCTGACATCTCAAAACGGTGCATCAGTCCGAGCTCGGCAATTCTCACTGGCAGATCGCGGTAGCTGCGCATCTCACTCTTGAACACCATCATATGGTGAGGACAATTCATCGGACGTAGGACAAGCTCTTCATTGTCCATAATCATCTTAGGGAACATATCCTCTTGGTAATGATCCCAGTGACCGGATGTCTTATACAGCTCAACATTAGCTAATACAGGTGTGTAGACGTGGTCATAGCCTAAACGCTCTTCCAGATCAACGATATAACGTTCCATCGTGCGACGCAGTTTCGCACCGGCGGGCAACCAAATAGGCAAGCCTTGACCGACTTCTTTGGAAAAAGTAAACATTTTTAGCTCGCGTCCAAGCTTACGGTGATCACGTTTCTTGGCTTCTTCCAGCAGGTGAAGATGCTCGTCCAGCTCTGCTTTCTTGGCAAAAGCTGTTCCATATATCCGCTGCAGCATCTTGTTCTTGGAATCTCCACGCCAGTATGCTCCAGCAACACTGAGCAGCTTAAATACTTTAATTCGGCCGGTCGAGGGCATATGAGGTCCCCGACAGAGATCGAAGAATTCCCCTTGATCATAGATGGTAATAATGGAGTCCTCTGGCAGATCGTTGATCAATTCAAGCTTGAGCGGATCACCTTGCTGTCCAAAGATGCGTAGCGCTTGCTCACGCGTCACTTCGCGTCGCGTAATCGGCAGATTTTCCTTGATGATCAGTTCCATTTGCTTCTCAATCTTAACTAAATCTTCCGAGGATATTGGCGTGTCCACATCAATGTCATAGTAGAAACCGTCTTCAATTACGGGGCCTACACCCAAATGAACCTTTTCTTCGCCATATAACCGTCTCACTGCTTGCGCCATTAAATGTGCGGCACTGTGACGCAAGACCTCTAGACCGTCTGCGCTGTCTAGGGTAATAATCTCTACAGCAGCATCTTCATTTAACTCTGCAGACAAATCCACAGGTTTACCATTAATTTTGCCGGCTACAGCATTTTTCTTCAAGCCTGAGCTAATCGACTCTGCGATTCGCTCCACAGTTACACCAGCGGCATACTCGCGAACGGCTCCGTCTGGTAAAGTTGCTTTAATCAACATACTTTCGTCCTCCTTATAATCAAAAAAGCGCAAATAAAAAACGCATCATCCCAAGGGACGAGTGCGTTTAAGCTCGTGGTTCCACCCTGATTTAATCGTGCTGTTCAATTCCTGAAAGCAGATCATGTAAAATGATGCTGACCAGAAAACGAACAGAAAGCTCGGACATAAACATCCCACGATCCTTCGGCATTCTTTATCGGGAATGATCCGGTGGGAAATAGTCTCAGTTGCTCGTTGGTCTGAACAAGCTGATTTCCTTCTCACAGCTACAAAGGGGTAAATTCAGCGGCGGACGGAAGGAGCTTGCAGCCGGGACTCCTCTCTCTGCACAGCCGGACCGGTGAATTCATGTCTTTGATCTTCGCTTTATGAAGTCCATTATAGCGAGGTGCCGCCCGCCGGTCAAGGCGACAGTTGGTCGTGGCGCTGGCTCTCCCCGCCCAAATAGCTATGGCAGCGGCGGCAGTACGAGCAAACCGAGGCCCGATTCTCGAAAATTTGCTTGATCGTATGAATGATTTGCTGGTCCGGCTCGCGGGTATGGATGTAAATCGTCTGCGGCGAGACGGTGATGAGCGTGCTGACAATCATATCCTCGAGATTGATGTCCTTGTCCAAAATTTCCAAAGTAAACGAGGCGTCAAACGCACTGGCGTCGATCGGTTCCCAC
>JAIMBU010000869.1 GCA_023511325.1 Gorillibacterium sp. | reverse complement strand
TAAATCACTATCTTTCATGGTCAACCTCCACGCTAGCGTATATCATCCAACTCGTTTTTATGGGGAGATTTGTGAAAAGAAACGTAATCCTCCACGCTATCAAAATATGTAAATCTGCCTTTGGACTTATCGATAAGCCAGTTAATTTCATCCTTATTCACATGAGGACCAAACATACAATAAGCAAGCAATTCAGTTTGTTTTCTATCTCGCACGCGAATGAGGTGGAATTCTTGTTCATTGATAATATAAAATTCCACCTCTTTTTTATGGCCAAAAGTAGATTCGTCAATAAAAATCATTTTGGTTCCGCCACCGAACCAATTCCCACGTAAATCTTCTCTGAACATATTATCCCTCCTGTTCTTTTTTTGCCCAATCTAATGTACAACCAATAACCTCTGCAATTTCCAATGCCTCGGAATATCGCAAGGTACCCCGATTGATTTTATTACTAAAGTTTTGGAGAGAATCATTTCTGCCGTGTCGCTCATTGAGAGCTGCCACAATATCGGTGTAACTCCATCCATATTTTGCTGTAATCGCCTTGATTTCGTTTCTAATCTCCATTACGCACCTCCATATAGATAATATACTATATAGTGTATTTATAAATCAAATAGTTTATTTTGCCGTTGACAATATACACTATATAGTTTATAATTACACTATAAAGTTTAACAAACAGGAGGTAATTAAAATGATCAAGCAAATCATGATTCGCGCACACCAACTGGCAAAAGGTTTCGAAGGCCACTACTCCGCACGGTTAAGCCTGGCGCTTCGCCAAGCATGGTCCGAAACAAAGGCTCCTATGTTATCCGGCTTGAAGCTCTGCCGCAGCGTGATTATGACAGAAGAGGCAACAGTTATCACCGAGGCTCATAGTGGTTGGTCTAAAGGCTGGGTTGCTCGTGTAACACTTGCACCAGTTGGTGCGAAGTTTGATCTTGATCGCCGCTTCGTAAACGCTGATGACCGCGATGTTAACCGTGCAGGCAATGGTTATCTCACCTACTCCACTCGTTTCATGGCTGATGGTATCTACGAAGCTGACACCGTTCGCCGGAGCATGGAATCCCAACGTGTTTACTTCCGGATCGCAACTGGCATCGTGATAGAGGTATTCGAAAGTAAAGTTGCTGCGAAGGTCGCTTTGAGTGACGTAAGTAAAGCAGCTTAAAATAACTGGCGAGTTAATATGAGGAGGGTTTTCACATGGGAGCAAAAGTTCTTGAGTTTCCAGCGGATCGAATAGCAAAGGGTATTCATGCCTACTACCCTGAATTGAACGAACACAAGGTGAACTGCCAACTGACAGCTAGTCTGTCGCACAATGGTAATCACTACTTCGTCGATAGCCCGGAAGAGTTACCCGTGGGCCGTAGCATTAAATTCATAAAGCGGTACACAGTTGACAGTTTCACAAACCGCGAGAAAAACCCAAAGGTTGGGTGGTACTCATACAAGGTGACAGAAAATGCCTTTGAAAAACTGAAACTGCAATACTCAATCAGTTCAGAGCGTCATTTAGATTAAAGTATGGGAGCTCCGGCTCCCCTTCAAATAGCCGACGGGCTTACGTGGGGAGGTAATGAGCGTGAGATTTTCTGAAATCAAGTTTTCTAAAATAAACGGAAACTTGGGGGAAGGCATGTATGACGGCAGAGAATTTGTTCTCCAAGTTGATGAAGAAATCCAGATAGAAGGCCATTTTACAGATGAGGAACGCCTATTCATCTTAACGCAATGGGAGATTCAACAATAACACCAAGGGGCTACGGCCCCTTCATATGAGGAGGATGCAAAACTATGAAAAGAGAAACGTGTAAACTTCTTGAAATGTTGACTGCCCTTCGCACGATGACGGAAACTGGAGAGCTGGAGCAGACGAAAACGCTACTCGAAGAAATGACGGATTCCCTGCAAGAGAAAATAGACTTACTAGAAGAACGCGATGAGCTGACGGAGAAGCAACAGGAGCGTTTTGACAAGCTTACTGAGCAGATGGAAGCGCTGGAGAGCGTTAGCCAAGCGCTTGATAGCCTAGAGGATGCGTTAAGCGAAGTAGAAACAGCACAAGAGGCTCTCGAAAATTTAGAATAACCACCTGATGATAGCACGCGTAAGCCCTCACCTTCGGGGAGGCAGCAAAGAGGAGTAATTA
>JAIMBU010000868.1 GCA_023511325.1 Gorillibacterium sp. | reverse complement strand
CATCCCCCATTTCCAGCCCAGCCATGTTTTGCGCACATATTCGACCTCTAGGTCGGTGCCGTCTTTCATATAGCTTCGCTTGTAGAAGACTAGAGCGCCGCCCTCTAAAGCTTCCTGATGAACAATCTGGATATCTGAATAGTTGCGGAACTTCTCTATCGCCTCCTGAGGTGTTTGACCAATAGGGATATGCAGTGTGCCATCCGTTCCCGATGCTCGTGACATTCTTTGGTCTGCCCACCCTCCGGGCATTTCGTACCTAACCCCGATTGAAGCAATCACGATGAGGCAAGCCAAAAACACTCCTGTACTCACCCACGCCAACCTTGCTCGCTTGTTTCTCAGCATCGGTGTTTTCACCCCCACTTGAATCATCCGAATTCGTTCTGCTGACGGTATTCGTTGGTTAGGGAAAGGGCTTTGGTGCAATCCTCTCTGAATCTCCTCTGTCAGCCATTCATCGGATATCTGTTTCGGCATGCCCATCCTCCTCCTTCATTTCCCTGGCTAGCCTCGCCCGCGCTCGGTGAATGCGGGATTTAACCGTTCCTTCTGCAATGCCTAACAACTCGGTTAGCTCCATGTGCGACAGCTCATAGTGGGCATGAAGAATCAGAATCTCGCGATCCTTTGGCGGCAGCCTAAGGACAGCAGACCAAAGATCATTCGTCATGGAGCGATTAAAATATTCTGTTTCTGCCGAAGGTGCCGCTTTCGTCTCGAAGAGCAAGCCACGGAGTGTAACCTTTTTGAGAAAAGCCGATTTTTTATAATTGTACGCGGTGTTGCGAGCGATTTTGAACAACCAGGTCTTTACCTCGCATTGTCCCCGAAAGGAGGCAATTGAACGAAAGGCCCGAATAAAGGTGTCCTGAGCAATATCATCAGCCATATGCTCCTGTCGTGTCAGGAAAAAGGCATACTGCCAAACATCATGCCAATATTGCTTAACTAGAGTCTCAATCTCCGGTGAATCAAGCTTTGTGATGCTCTTGAGATACTCGTTCTCCAATTGATTTCCTCCCTCCTACATATAACAGACAACTGAGCAGGCAAAAGGTTCCCAGCTACATAGATAATCGCATGCTGGCGTCCTTTTTTCAAAGTATCTATGCCTTCAGCAGAGCCTTTCGCAGCCAGGAAGGGGTATCTCCCTGCTGTCTGCGAAAGAAGCGATAACAATGCAACCTAAAGAGGATGACTCAGAGCCATTCATGCGCTCTGAGTCATCCTCTTGTTAACATAAAGCAACCTGAGCAACAACCCTTTGACACTCAAACATTAAAGCGGGAATAACAACGGGTTGTGGTTCAAACGTCCTCCCTGTGCACTAAAAACGACTTATCATGCATGGGATTACTGTGCATGTGAGGAACGCGGTCAGTGAATATCCTTCTTCTTGAAGCGGCCACCTTTAACATCATGGATATTGCCAATTGCCATAAATGCACTTGCATCCTTTTCTTCCACAATGATTTTCAGCTTAGCTTCCTCCAGCCGTGTAATCACGACAAAGATAACTTTCTTATCGTCTCCCGTATAAACCCCTTCGCCATGTAGATAAGTAACACCGCGTCCGAGTCGTTGTGTGAGTGCATTGCCAATCTCTTCGTATTTATCACTGATGATCCAAACGGATTTGGACTGATCCAACCCTTCAATGGTAATATCAATCATCTTGAAGGCAATGAAGTAGGCAATCAGGGAATACATCGCGTGATCCAAGCCGAATACAAATCCAGCGCTGCCCAGAATGAAAATATTGAAGAACATCACGATCTCGCCGACAGAGAACGGCAATCTTTTACTGAGCAGGATGGCAACTATTTCAGTACCATCCAGTGAACCCCCTGCCCGAATAACAAGGCCAACCCCGACACCAAGTATAATTCCTCCGAAAACGGCAGAGAGCAATGGATCACTGGTCAACGCGGGTACTGGATGAAGCTGTGTTGTTCCAAAGGACATGACCAGAACAGAGAACAAAGTAGATAAGGCAAAGGTCTTCCCGATCTGCTTATACCCAATGAAGAAAAAGGGGATGTTTAAGATAACCAAGAATACAGCGATCGGTAAATTAAATATATCGGCAAAAATAATCGATACTCCAACGATTCCACCATCAATAATGTCATTAGGAACGAGAAATATTTCCAAACCAACAGAG
>JAIMBU010000867.1 GCA_023511325.1 Gorillibacterium sp. | reverse complement strand
AAGCAACCGTACTAACACTGACAGTTGTTCTGGTATTTTTACTTTCTGCTTGTGCCGAAACCTCTGCCCTGACACCGTCATCATCTTCGCAAGCATTATCGCCGCAGTCGGCAACCACACCGGTAACTAAACCTGTAGACGCAAGCAAGGCTACGACGAAATCTGGCTTCACTGTTACCGGACCAATCAAAGGCGGAGAACATGGATGGGCGTTTGGTGCCTATTTTGGAGATATTAAAAAGCTCGGCTATGTGGAAGAGGAATACTTCATCGAAGGTATAGCACAGCGGTACTCGGCAGTTGGAGAACTGGCACCGGATGGAAAATGGAAGGTAAAGCCGGGAAGCACAGCACCTTACAAAACCCGTATTCTTGTCCGCCGTCCAGCCGATCCCGCCAAGTTTAACGGTACCGCCGTAGTTGAATGGGCTAATGTCAGCAATGGATACGAAATTTCATTCGCTGACCCTGCTGGGCTCTATAAAAATGGGTTTGCCTATGTCTCCGTGTCAGCTCAACCGCTAGGTGTACAAGGATACGAGGAAAATTCGCAAGGCTTGGTTGCGTGGGATCCTGCGCGTTATGGCAGTCTTTCGGTTGCCGATGATGGAGTTTCCTACGATATTTTTACACAAGCTGCGCGGGCAATTGGCTCTGACCGAAATACCACAGGAGTTGATCCAATGGGGGGACTTAAGGTCAAAAAAACGATTGCGATCGGCGGCTCCCAATCCGGCAACAGAGTGCTGGCCTATGCGAATGGGATTCAGCCAATTGAAAATACGTTTGACGCGCTGATGCCGCTTCTCTGCGCTGGTACGGCTTCTGATTTCGAGGATGCTATTGCGCATGCCGATGTGACAAAACATAGCCGTGCCATTAAAGCAAAGGTTCGTGACGATCTTACAACTCCAGTGATGGAGATCAATACTCAAACTGAGGCGCTAGTCTATTACCCACAACGGCAACCGGATACTGACCGCTTTCGTTCATGGGAGATCACAGGCGCATCACATGCGCCATTCAGACAGATGCAGCTTATCCGACAAAAAACGGACCGCGATGGTTTGTCAAGCTCCATCGACACCTATTCAGCGATTCATGCGAGCGAAGTGAATTGGCTGTATACGGTTGATGCAGCCATCCTGCATGTTCACAACTGGATTAACGGTGGTGATGCGCCCCCACAGATGAAACAAATTGAAGTTTCGCTTAAGAATAAAGATTATGCTTTCGATCAGTTCGGAAATGCTGTGGGTGGTGTTCGTCTGCCAGAGCTGGAGGTTCCAATTGCCAAATATGCGGTAAGTCCACTATATGGTCTTGGTGGTTATACCATCCCTTTTACAGCAGAACAACTTAAGAAGCTTTATCCAACGCATAAGGATTATGTAGCAAAGGTAAAAGCTGCGGCGAAGGCAGCCGAGAAGGCAGAAGTTATACTTCCTTACCGGGTCGACCAATATATCCAAGCTGCTGAAGCAGCGCCCATTCCAGAATTGGCAAAGCCAGATTTAACACCAGCGCTCGCTAAATAGCCAGGGGCAATGTTCCAGTCGAAAAGCAATTGAAGGGCAATAAGGTGAACAGCTCGTTGCTGTTCACCTTGTCTGTTTTCAAAATGGAGGCTCATATGAAGATACTGCTCATAGAAGATGAAGAAGAATTGTCAGGTATTATAAGCCGCGGTCTACGCAAGTATGGTTATGCTGTTGATGCAGCTTATGATGTTTTCAGTGTGGGTCAGATCAATAAAATGAAAGCGGATGCCCAGCCTTTCGTACACCCGTTTAAACATCCGGTAGGAACCGCCATACAGGTCGTTACTGGTGATTACCTCATCGCCTGTGTTGAGTAGTTTGATAACCGTGTCGGTGGCGCCCATGCCTGATGAAAAGCACAGGGCATACTTTCCGTTTTCAAGAGCGGCTATACTTTTTTGCAAAGCTGCCCGCGTAGGATTGGCTCCCCGTGCATAGGCATAACCTTTGTGTTTGGCAGGTTCTTCCTGTACGTAGGTGGAAGTCTGAAAAATGGGTGTCATGATGGCGCCGGTTGTCGGGTCGGGCTCAACACCTGCGTGAACGGCTTTGGTTCCGAATTTCATAAATATTGAGCATTTGTCTGGTTGGGCTGTAAATATAGAATTTGGAAAGAGTAAAGGAAGATGT
>JAIMBU010000866.1 GCA_023511325.1 Gorillibacterium sp. | reverse complement strand
TGCTTTGGGTGCTTGATCCCCCCGGAAATACGCCTTCAATCCATCCAGGTACTCCCGATCGATGTCCATTACACCTAACGTCCATCTTGCCAATCTTGTTCCTCCTCTCCTAAAAGCCTGCCAACATGGCCACTCCAGCCAGAATCAGAAACAAAGACACCGAAAGTAAAAAGACAAACCAACGATCCTGTAACCAGATTCTCATAAATAGCCTCCTTAAAGCGAAAAAAGCACCGCCGGTACAGGAAAAAGATCCTGCATCGGCGGTGCTTCCGCTCGTCAATTACTAAATTAGTTCGATTATAGCATAAATACAATCATTTACAATACTCGTTTATTGGCTTTTTGCAGCCTGCTATTTTTCCTCCATCCGGTTAAAAATTTGAGCATACCTGCTTTGCGTCGATAAGCAAATAAGGTGGGAATAAACTTTGCCACTAATGGTTCCAGGGCATGCAGCAATAACGCCGATTGTTCAAGATCGTCAGGTAGCGTTTTTCCTTGCCATTGCGCTGCTGCCATTAACTCTAGAGGGATTGCTGGGATTATACCTGCAATGTCTATGGGCATAAACTTGAGCCATTCCTTGCGTCCTTTGAAGTCACTATCACCATTAGCTAATCCCCAGACCGCTCTCCCTTTATTTTTCCATTCCAACAGCAGTTCGGCATTCTTACGACATATTGCACCTGACAGCTTAGCAGGGTGAGGGCCAAATACCGCGAAGACACAATCGGCTTGCCCGATCAATTCAAGGGCTCCCGGATGATTCCAATAGCCAGATATATCCACGAGCACAATTGGTCGCTTCAGTGCTTGGAGCAGACGTAACCCGTGTTCCCCAGCCCATTCTGGTCGTTCCCGAACTGGATCGAGTGGCACCCACTCCGTACACGAGGTTGTCCAAGGTTTACGATCTCCGTCATGGCCTGCTAGTAAGTCCTGGAGGAAAATCATTTCTTGCGGTGCTCGCTTCTCCCCGTAGAGCAAAGTGAACAACTCAGGCTCGTTAGCTGGAAACTCCACCATCGCATGCTTTATGTCCATAGCTTCAAGCGCATGACAGAGAGCTAAGGAAACAAACGTCGAACCCGCACCGGGATATAGACTCCCGACGACAATAAGCTGCTTCGATAGCGTAAGGGTAGGGCTGCTCGCTTGCCTTCCACCGACTTTCTCCGACTTGGCACTCTCCTCTACGGCGATCATGTAGAGAAAATGTTCTAGCTCGGCTTTTAGCTCCTTGGCGCTTTGATAACGTTCCTTGGGGTCCGTTTTCAACAGTCTTTCGACGATGCTGCATAGCTGTGGTGGACAACCCTTCTTATTTGGTAGACTGCCACCTGTGAAGTAAGTCCCATCGTAGAGCAAATAAAACATCATGGCTCCTAACGTGTAAAGGTCAGTACGAGCATCAGACGAGCCTTGGCCAAACTGTTCCGGTGCGGCGAAACCGACCGTCCCTAGGCTGACTGTATCTCCAGCCGCATCAAGATTATGCCTTCGCGCAATGCCAAAATCAATTAACCGAACATTGTCCTGCTGATCAATCATGATATTTCCCGGCTTTAGATCACGGTAGATTATCGGTTTTGGTCGCATACCATGCAGGTAGTCAAATAAATCGCAAAGTTGCAAAGCATAAGCTAAAAGCTGTCTGATCGATAGCAATCCTTGCTCGAATCTGTGTTGAAGAGTTTCCCCAGTGACAAAATCCATGACAAGATAGCTGATTCCCTGCTGATTAGGTGGATAAAAGTCGGCCACTTTAGGCAAAAAGGGATGGTCCAGTCCTGCCAACATCCGTGCTTCTTCCTCAAATCCTCGTGGGTCACAGCTATACCTTGCTGATGCTTTGATCGCCCATTGCTTGCCCGGAAGCCGCGAATCCTCGGCCAAATATACCGAGCTCATTCCACCACGGCCGATCAGTGCTAAAATTCGGTACCGCTCGCCAAGCCAATCCCCCATCTGAAGCGCTTCACTTTCCCGCTTAGACTCAATAATCGTAACCGTTCCCCCTTTCAAATCTGGCAGATGGCTTTGATTATAGAATCAGATTTACATTTTTGTCCAATATTATTTCTTGATTTGCTTTTTAAATATGTATATCTGGTGATTTAGCTTCAGCATTTTCATGTCCAATCAAAACCATCTTTTTATCAACAGTGT
>JAIMBU010000086.1 GCA_023511325.1 Gorillibacterium sp. | reverse complement strand
CAGGGGGGAGACGATTGAATAATCCCTACTGCAGGTGGTCGAATTAAGGTTTGAAAAACTCACCGCTACAGACTCTTGAATGAATAAAATTGCAAACTGATGTATATTTTTATTTTCTCAATATTTCTGGCGATTTTTTCTCACATTGTGCGGAGAAATTCTCACCATTTATGCAAAATCACAAGGTGTTATATATTCTAGTACTTAATTCCCCTCAATTACACTTACTGTACCCACAGTTGGCGCAGGTTTTGCAGCCTTCCATGTTGATCAGCGAGATCGAGCCGCAAGCGGGGCAGATGTCCTTAGTGCCATCCTGCACCGAGCCTGCATCACCATGATCGGCAGCATCGTATCCGCTCTTCACAACAACTGCACTTGCCGAAGGCACTCCAGCAACAGCTCCAGCTCCGGAGACCGCCGCTTTAGCAGCAGTTGCTCCCACTGCTTCATGCGAAGCTGCCTTCTCCGAGGCATGTCCGCTAGGCGACTTGTCCGCTACTTGATGGGTCACGTTAGTCGTATGCAGCTCCAAGGCTTTGGCTACCGCATCCGCGATCGATTCGACGCGGTTGGCGCCGAAGCCGATGGCACCCGAACCACCAATCCCCTTCAGATGTTTGATCAGCAGGCTTACCTTGTTGCCATGATCGCCGTAGCGAAGGAACAGGGAGCAGACGCGGCCAAGTGCTTCCGCCATGGCAAATACATCAGAGCCGGCTTTGCCGACATTAAGGAAGATTTCGCTTGGGGCATCACCTAGGTCATTGATCGTAATGTAAGCCATGCCGAATGGCGTATTAATCTTATAGGTAGCGCCCTTAAGGATTTGCGGGCGGCGCTTATATTCTTTGTCGATCACTTTGGTTTCCTTCGCCTTTGGTGCCACAGTAAGCGTGCCCGAAAGGTTGTTCAGGGTGGCGGCGAGGTCAGGATTAGCCGCTTCCCCAGCTTCTCCGGTTTTAGACTCGTTAGCCGAAGCCTCCGAATCAGCAACCCCAACAGCAGTCTCATTTACTTCAACAGCCACAGCTTCCTTTTTCTCCGTCGATAGAACCTGCTCATTGCGGCTACCATCACGATAGATAGTCACGCCCTTACATCCAAGGTCAAAAGCCAACTCATAAAGCTGCCCCGTCTGCTCAACTGTAAAATCATTTGGAGCATTTGCTGTTTTCGAGATCGAGCTGTCCACCCAGCGCTGAATGACGGCTTGGACACGAATGTGATCCTCAGCGGATAAGCTCATCGAAGTCACATAGAAGTCTGGTAGTTCTTCGCCTGGATGCTGCTCCAGCCAATCTTGGGCAATTGGCACATATTGTTTATCGAAGCCGAGGCGGCTTTGTCGGAAATATTCGAAGGCGAAGTAAGGCTCGATTCCTGTAGAGGTTCCCACCATCGTGCCGGTGCTACCCGTTGGTGCTTGAGTAATAACGGTTACGTTACGCATGCCGTTCTTGCGGATCGACTCGCCCACTTCTGGGAAAGCCTTGGTCAGATTCTTCATGAAGCCGCTTTGCAGGTAAAGCTCTGTGTCGAAATGCTGAAAAGAGCCTTTTTCACTAGCGATCTCTGAAGAGGAGAGATAGGATTCGCGAGCGATAAATCCGTACAGCTTGTCGAGAAATTCTAGTGATTCCGGACTGCCATAACGGACCTCCAGCTTGATCATCAGCTCGGCGAGACCCATGGAACCTAGCCCAACGCGGCGTTCACCCTGTTGATTAATCCGGTTTTCTTCAAAGTGATAAGGGGTACGATCGATTACATTATCTAAGAAACGTGCGGCCCAGCGGACAGTCTTACCCAGCTCGGACCAGTTCACGTCGTGGTTGTCAGCATCATAGAATTTAGATAGGTTAATCGCGGATAGGTTGCAGACACCCCATGCTGGGAGCCCTTGCTCTCCACATGGATTGGTGCAGATGATCGGATTAAAGTACCAGCTATTGGACATCTGGTTGTAGTATTCCATGAAGACAATCCCTGGCTCCGCTGATTTCCAAGCGGATTCGATAATCGTATTCCAAACATCGCGAGCGCGAACCGTGCGAACAACCTTGACAGCTCCACCGGCTTTTTTCCACTTGTCTAGATCGCCATCCCACGTTTGATCGTACTCCGGTGCATTGCTGTCGGGGAACACAAGATCCCAATCCAAATCTTCTTTAACGGCCTTCATGAAGCCATTGCTCACGCAAACGGATAGGTTGGCATTGGTCACTTGGCCCATCGTCTGCTTAACCGTAATAAAGTCCATGATATCGGGATGCCAATCGTTCAGCATAAGCATAAGCGCTCCCCGACGGCTTCCCCCTTGTTCGATCAAGCCCGTAGTATAGCTGAATAATCCACCCCAGGATACAGCGCCAGAGGATGAACCATTGACCCCTTTGACAATCGCCCGTCGTGGACGCAAAGAAGACAGGTTGATGCCAACACCACCACCACGGGACATGATCTCGGTCATTTCGGATAATGTCGCCATGATGCCGCCACGGCTATCATGCGGAGACGGGATGACGTAGCAGTTAAATAACGTCAGCTCATCGCTCACTCCCGCACCAGCAGCAATACGTCCACCTGGAACTAGCTTCCAATCGTCGAGGATATAACGGAACTTCTCCGTCCATTCCTTTTGCTTCTCGGGTGTTGCCTCTACCGAAGCCATCGCTTTAGCCAACCGATCCCAAAGCTCCTCTGGCGTCTTCTCAATCGTCAGTGTTAATTTCTCAACATTCGATTCAACCAAGTCTCCATTGCGCAGCTTAACCGTTACGATCTGACCCTTGCGTTCTACGACCTCTCCAACCTCTTTAGCCGGGAATTTAGGGTCGTCTTTGGTCAGGACAAGTACGAGATCACCGACCTTGGTGTGACTTGTATCAGCATCTTTCATGGCGTAGCGATCCAGGAAAATCTTCTCGCTCAAGCCTTCCAGACGGTTCAATTGTACGGTATTCATCAAAATCCTCCTTAAATATGGATCAATTTAGCAAAGCGGATAGCGAATGTTATTTCCAGATTTAGTGCAGTAACTTATTATACAACACAATATTTAGTGTTACGAGTACCTTTTAAACTATTTTCCCAAGAGAATAAGCATGTATATCTTCCTAGCTTGTCTTTTCGCTTCCATACTCTTTTTTTGAAAAAGCCCTTTTATCATACCGTAGATATAGGGGTTATGAAAAGTGTTCCCTTCGACCATACTAAATGAAACAAGTGAAGGAGGAAAACCTATGAGCCAAACGGACCCTGAAGTACTAATTAAACCGCTCGGCGCAGGGTTAGATATTCATTTTGAACGCGACTGGTTAGCGGATCTGCACACTCGCATGGATAATAACGGCCCTTGGGATCGACCCGAGCTCTTTCAGCTTGCTCTCGAATCAGAAGCAGCTAGACTGGTGCAAAGCTTCGACGAGCTCCAATGTTTGCGCCATCTACCTAGCTTTACTCCACTTGATCACCAAACAGAGGCGGCACGTAAGGTGCTTTTGGAGATGCGTGGACGGGCTATTCTTGCAGATGAAGTAGGCCTTGGGAAAACCATAGAAGCTGGCCTAGTGCTTAAGGAGTACATGGTGCGTGGTCTAGTCAAAAAAGCGCTGATTCTCGTGCCCGCCTCCCTCGTTCTGCAATGGGTGCGTGAGCTAAACCAGAAGTTTGGTATATCCGCCAGTGCCCAGAGGAAATCTTATATGTGGGCGAATACTGACGTAATCGTTGCCTCCATCGACACCGCTAAACGTTCGC
This sequence comes from Gorillibacterium sp., assembly GCA_023511325.1. GTDB lineage: Bacteria > Bacillota > Bacilli > Paenibacillales > NBRC-103111 > Gorillibacterium. The sequence continues at coordinate 4,422 of JAIMBU010000086.1, read as the reverse complement.
CGCATCGGGATATTGTCATGAGCCTAGATTACGACATGCTGATTATCGATGAGGCCCACAAGTTGAAGAATAAGAAGACAACCAACTATCAATTCGTGAGTGGTCTCCGGCGTAAATACTGTTTATTGCTTACCGCCACCCCTGTACAGAATAATATGGACGAACTTTATAATTTGATTCATGTTTTAAAGCCAGGCCAATTGGGCGGTGAAGGAAGCTTTCAGGACAATTTCGTCGCGGATAAAAGAGTTCCTAAAAACGAGGGCATTCTCCAAAGCGAATTATCGAAAATAATGATCCGCAATCGGCGCAGTGATGGCGGTGTTGATTTTACCAAGCGAATTGTCAAGAATATTCCCCTCTTGCTCTCACCTGAAGAGCAAGCCTTGTATGACGGAGTGACCCGTTTTGTTAAGGAGCGCTACGACGAGATGGGCCATAGTACGGCAAATGCATTTACACTCGTCACTCTGCAGCGGGAGGTTTGCAGTAGCCGCGATGCCGTCTTCGTCACGCTTGTTCATTTATTTAAGAAGCTGCCGGAGACATCACCGATGCGTCCCAAGGTTTGGGAGCTTGTCGAGCTCATTCGCGGAATTACGGCCAATAGCAAAGCGGAGAAGGTTATCGAGCTAGTTGATAGCATTCAAGAAAAAGTGATTATCTTTACCGAATATCGGGCCTCGCAGGAATACCTCATGAAGCATCTGAAGGATCATGGCATATCCGCCGTTCCTTATCGTGGAGGGATGAATCGCGGTAAAAAAGACTGGATGATGGACCTATTTCGCGGTCGTGCTCAGGTTCTTGTGGCAACAGAGGCAGGGGGTGAAGGGATCAATCTCCAGTTCTGTCACCATTTGATCAATTTCGATTTACCTTGGAATCCGATGCGTTTGGAGCAGCGGATTGGACGCATTCACCGTCTGGGCCAAACCCATGATGTTAACATCTATAACCTTTCAACCATTGGCACCATTGAAGAGCATATCCTCGGTCTGCTCCATGAAAAAATCAACATGTTCGAGCTCGTCATCGGAGGATTAGACCTTATTCTCGATCAAACCGCATCCCTAGAGACCGATTTAATGAAGCTCGTCTTGGAGTCAGACGGTGACGAGGAGATGCGCGCGCGCTTAAATAAGCTGGGGGATTCCTTGCTATCACCAGCAACGAGTAAAGCTTCTAATCCAGCGGAACCCGTTACCAAGCTCCGCGGCGTCACGGGCTCTGGCCGCAGCCCTCGAACGCAGGCGAAGCAAGCGATGAGTACCGGCTTTCTGCCAGATAGCGGAGTGGTTGCTAATTCGGACACGGCTGGGTTTGCCGCGACAACAGAGATCATATCAACGACAGGAGTGTGACCATGAATTCCAAACACATCGAGCGTTACCTCATGCGCTTTCTGGAAGTGATGGATTGCTCCGTCATCGAGAAAACCCCTTCCTCCGTTCTGGTCAAGCTTTCACCTGAAGCGGACAAGGAGCTAACAGGACGGTCCTATTACTGGGGCTTTATTGAACGCACGGGTGCCCCCGCCGAAACTATGACGATGCGTTTTATTTTCGATCCTACAGCAGAGTCAGAAGCCAACGGTACAGCCCAATCCGCTTCAAGCGGATTGGCTCCTATGGCCGCACCGCCTGGCTCCGTACCGATGGGCGCAGCTTCAGCACCAAGAAACGTATTCGCGCCTCCAACTGGAGCACCAATAAATGCCCCGCTAGCTCCTCCTGTAGAAGGAGTATCATTGAATGCTTTTCAAGTTGCAGGCACCCCATTGAACGCTTCTCAAGTTCATCCAGCAGGCGCCAACGCTTCTCAAGTGCGTCCAGCAGTCGCTCCATTAGGCACACCTCAGGCTTCTTCAACTGCAGGAGCACTGGGCGGTTCTTCAACAGGAGCACCACTGGGTGCAACTCAGGTTCCTCCAGTAGGAGCAGCACCAGCCGTTCCAGAAACTATTCTCGGACGTTATTTTGGGATTACACTGCCGAGTCCCATAAGCCGCATTCCAACCGATACGTTAACCTTTGGCAGCCGCCGCTTGGAGCAAATCTTCCAAGTGGCTAAGCGGCGAGGCACCTATATTCGTCTGTTTGAGGAACGGAAAAAAAACGCCGCTCCCTTGTCTACTCCTTACTCCACCTGGCTTTGCATCAACTATAAGGTGGAGCTCGTCAGCGATATGAAGCGTGAGGAACTGCATTCGCTTGGTGTTCATCTGAGCACAGGCCAGATAGAGAATGACTTCTGGGAAAAAGCCAAAAAACGCAAGCTCGACTCCCGTATTCCACCTGGGGTCTACCTAAAGCCAAATAAAATCACACTCAATCGGGCGACTACACTACTCGAAGCCTATCTGGAGAGGAAACTGAAAAACTACGATCATCAATGGGCCTCTGATGCTCATCTGCGCCTTGAAGATGAATTGCAGCGAATCGACAGCTTCTATGGCAGCTTGCTGGAGGATTTACAATCGTTCTTAAATAATGAAACGGCAACCCACCAAGCTGAAACCGAGCATTCGGCTCAATCACGTCAAGAGGGAGCAAAACAGGAATATCAGATGCGGCGCGATGAAGCCTTGTGGCAGTATAAACCTCGCATCCGGGTAAGTGTCGTGAACTGCGGTCTTTTTCACCTAAATGACGATGGTGCTCCGCAAGGCGACGAAACCCGCTAATCCCCAACATAAAAACGGAAGAAAATCGCCCGCTTGCCCTTCAGGAAGAAACAAACTTCTCTTGGTATAACTTGTACAATAATGGCATAGATAACTTAAACCAAGATTGGCGGTGGATAATGTATCGTTATATTAGGCAATGGGGCATGGCTGCCCTGGTTAGTACTAACCTCCTAATCGTAACTCCCAGCAATGCAGCCGCTCCCGGTCCAGATCATCTGACTCTTTCACGTATAGCTGACCCACTACAAGCTATAACCGTGTCTGTTACTGCTCCCAGCAAGGAACCAAACACTTCAGTTCCACCCGGCAACACGAATCATTCCCTTGCAACTCCAGTAGCAACTCCATCGGAGACCCCAGATGGAGTTGCCGATGCAAGGCCTATCTCCAAGGATAGGATCAATAAAGACTTTAGCACGGAGTTGGATAGCAAAATCAAGGGGTGGATCGAAGCCCTATCCACTGAGCCAGGTTTCGCTGCTTGGAAAAAATCTAGCTATGTGATGGAACCCCTTGGGCCCGGAACACATGCTTGGCTGGTTACCCTACGTGACGGGGAGACAGAAGTAGGCTATATGATTGTTTCTTATGATCCTGAGGGTAAGATTGAATTAACTGAATACGGCCCTGGGCCAAACCCACTTTTTAGCCTCGTAACGCTGCGCGAATCGTTATCGCAGCGTGGACTCTTAGCTTCTATTCCTCAATATGAAACGACCGCAATAAGATATTATCTCGGACCACTAGAAGCCTTCTGGTTGCTTCGCATTGCCGGTGAGCCCTATTATTTCGATGCCAAATCTGGGGAGACCTTGCCTGATCTAACCAAACTGCTGCCTGTGCAATCGCCACCCTCGCTGGAGGCCCCATCCTCATTAGAGTTACTGGATTCACAGAGTTCGATAAAGAAATCATCTGTTGTCCAAGCTAGTATTAGTGAGCTTATAAGTCCCGCTGACAAAGTAATGAAACAACTACTCACAGAATCATTCGACCCTTATGACGACGCCGGGTGGATTGTAGATAAACCTATGCCGCTAACTCATTTTGCCGCGCTGGCTGATCTGCTCCAAGAGCACAAAAAAGTGATCTACACGATCAAAGTCTATGCCAAGCAAGCCTTATTCCCTTTTGCCGTAAGGAGTACCCACCATTGGTTAAGTGAAAACAACTACTTTGCCGTCGAACAGGAAGGTCTGCGTTACCTTCCCTTCAACCAATTGAAAATTGGCCATTTCTATGTTTCCCCTTGATAGTGAATACTCCTCTCTAAGAAAAAATCCATAAAAAAGCCGCTCGTCATTCTGGTTGAGCAGAATGCGAGCGGTTATTTTTTATGTCCGATGAATAACTGATGTAGTGCTTCCGGCAGAAGCCCAAACCACCTCTTGCTCCAGTGTTCTCTATATTGCTTGTTCTTATCTCTGTTCTGTTTGCGCAGTTCTTTTGGCGTGTCTATATAGGTGACCACCTTCGCAGTCAATTCCTGGAGAATCTCATCGCGTTTAGATGCCATAGGCCCTTGAACCTCCTTCCGCTAAATAAAAGTCTTGATCGCTCCCCCTTTTATCATTCCCTTTATAATCAAAGGTATACTTTTCAGTTAAAGAGAAAGGGAAAGGGGAGTAGCACAACAAAAAAAGCCATCGAGTTAGCCCCGGTAGCTTATAATCAAAAATCTAGATAAATGATGGCTTTCTGTTTTCAACGTTTCCACTTATGACCTCAACCAA
>JAIMBU010000865.1 GCA_023511325.1 Gorillibacterium sp. | reverse complement strand
GGGTATGAAAACGCCTTGGCACAACTAAACAGCACTGAATTGCGGTCATCAGAATCAGCATGATTGATTGCTCCATCCTCAAACCTTGATTCGTATCAGACTTCCATAATTTCTTTTTCTTTACCAGCAAGAATCTTCTCTACTTCACCAATAAATTTGTCGGTGAGTTTCTGAATATCTTCCTGATGGCGACGAGTCTCGTCCTCAGAGAATCCAGCTGTCTTCTCTAATTTCTTCACTTCTTCGTTCGCATCACGGCGGATATTGCGCACGGCTACCTTAGCTTCTTCACCCGTACGTTTCGTCAATTTCACCATTTCAGCGCGACGCTCTTCTGTCAGTGCTGGAATGGAAATACGAATGACGATGCCGTCATTAGAAGGGTTAAGACCGAGATCTGATTTCATAATGGCCTTCTCAATGAGTGACAAAGACGATTTATCCCATGGCTGAATAATCAACGTACGGGAATCCGGTGTTGTAATCCCTGCCACCTGGTTCAGTGGGGTTGGTGCTCCATAATATTCAATTTGAATGCGATCGAGCATTGAAGGTGTTGCCCTTCCTGCGCGCAGGCTAGCCAAATCTCGTTTAAGCGCCCCCATGGCTTTTTCCATACGATCTTCCGCACTTATCTTAACGGATTGCGGCATTAATCGACACTCCCTCTAATTGTTGTTCCGATCTGCTCACCCAACACCACACGTCTGATGTTACCTTCCTCCGCAATCGAAAATATAATCAGCGGAATATGGTTATCCATGCAAAGTGAGGCTGCCGTAGAGTCTATAACACCTAAGTTCTTATTGAGTACATCCATATAAGTAAGCGTATCATACTTGACAGCGGTCGCGTCTTTGAAAGGATCAGCTGAATAGACACCATCCACTTTGTTCTTAGCCATGAGAATAACCTCTGCTTCAATCTCGGCTGCACGAAGGGCAGCTGTGGTATCCGTAGAGAAATAAGGATTTCCTGTACCTGCCGCGAAAATAACTACCCGGCCTTTTTCCAAATGGCGGATTGCCCGACGCCTGATATAAGGTTCAGCAATCTGTTGCATGGAGATTGAGCTTTGGACACGAGTCGGGACACCAGCGTTCTCCAGAGCATCCTGAAGAGCAAGCGAATTCATGACAGTGGCAAGCATTCCCATGTAGTCAGCGGTCGCCCGATCGATTCCTTTGGCGCTACCAGCAATTCCTCGCCAGATATTACCGCCTCCACAAACAACGGCTACTTCTACTCCGAGCTGATGGATACTTTTTACCTGCTTGGCGATCGACAGTATAGTCTGAGAGTCAATACCATATCCCAGTTGTCCTGCTAATGCCTCACCACTGAGTTTCAGTATAATTCGTTTAAATATAGGTTGTTCCAACCAGCTTACCCCCATACGGGCACCCGAAAGCAAGGTGTCCACTAAAGGAACGATCCATAACCTTTGGGTTGGCCCTTGTATTTAACTCATCCTTCATGCTGTTTTCCTTAGAAAGCAGCTAAGCCGACTTTCTAAAGAAAGCAGCTAAGCCGACTTTTCTCTGGAAAGCAGCTAAGACAAGTTGATTTCCTAATTGCTCTCTCCCAAGGTAAACGCATTTCGTGCAAGCGTTTAGCAGTAAACATCGAGATATAAGATGAAAATGACAAGCCTAGCTATTTTAGAAAGAAAGGAACACGCAAGTGCTCCTTTCTTTTTTGAACAATTATTACAATTTCACTTGAGCCATAACTTCTTCAACGAAATTATCTTCTTTTTTCTCTAGACCTTCTCCGAGTTCAAAGCGGGCGAAACGACGAACCGTAATGTTTTCACCAATTGTACCAATTTTTTCATTAAGGTATTGTGCAATGGTTTTGTCTGGGTCTTTAATGAAGGGTTGCTCCATCAAGCAAAACTCTTCATAAAATTTGGTTAAACGACCTTCTACCATCTTATCGACAATCTTCTCAGGCTTGCCTTCGTTTAACGCTTGATTACGCAGGATTTCGCGTTCCTTATCTAGATCTGCTTGAGGAACTTCTTCACGACGAATATACCGTGGGTTTGTAGCAGAAATTTGCATAGCAATATCCTTAATAATCGCTTGGAATTGGTCTGTTTTTGCCACAAAGTCAGTTTCACTGTTAATTTCAACAAGAACGCCAAAACGACCGCCAGCATGAATATAAG
>JAIMBU010000864.1 GCA_023511325.1 Gorillibacterium sp. | reverse complement strand
GTCCCAAGTCCTGCTCCGATCAAGTGTGCTCTTCGTCTGCGTGGATTGGATGTTGGTGGGGTTAGGTTGCCACTCGTTCCGGTCAATCAAGTTGAGGAAGACTTTATTCGTGATTTGTTACTTAAGCATTTATAGGAGCTATTAAAAAAGATAAAGCAAAAACGAAGTGAATATAACGAAAGAAACCGAAACCTTCCGAGGCGTCGGTTTTTCTGCTTTTGTGATCATTATACATGCTCGAAATAAATCAGATTGAAAGGTGGCGAGAGAACGGTGCATTTTAATTTTAAAGGACTGCTGTAGGGTGAACTTGTAATTTCTCTTTTCCATCATGTATAATGATTGCAAGTGACTGGTGCGGTTCAATTCGGTTTGGTATATAAGATCGTCGTCAATCCAATATAAGGAGGAAAAGTTTTGGCAAAAAAGAGTATCGATAAATTAATGGTCTTTGCCCTGGGCGGCGTGGGCGAGATCGGTAAGAATATGTATGTGGTGCAGTATGCGAACGATATCGTAGTCGTGGATGCGGGATTGAAGTTTCCGGAAGAGGACATGCTCGGGGTAGACATCGTCATTCCAGATATTTCATACCTGATTGAAAACCGTGACAAGGTTCGAGGGATTTTACTCACACATGGCCATGAAGATCATATTGGTGGACTTTCCTATGTACTTCGGCAGTTAAATGTGCCAGTCTATGGAACGAAGCTAACGCTTGGCCTAGTGGAAGGCAAGCTTAAGGAAGCAGGCCTTTTGGGTGAAACCAAACGCATCCTCATCAATTCGGAGTCAGAAGTTCAACTTGGTGTAATCAAGGCAACTTTCTTTAGAACGAACCATAGTATTCCAGATTCTGTTGGTATGGCTTTTGAAACACCGGAAGGTGTTGTTGTTCATACAGGTGACTTTAAATTTGACCAGACTCCAGTGAATGATCAGTACGCTGATATTCATCGGATGGCAGAACTCGGCAAGAAGGGTGTTTTGTTGCTGCTTTCGGATAGCACAAACGCTGAGCGGCCGGGGTACACCGGTTCTGAGAAAATTGTCGGCGCTGAACTCGTGGAAGTTTTTCGCAAGGCCAAGCAACGTGTTGTTGTGGCAACCTTTGCTTCAAACGTCCACCGAATTCAACAGGTAATCGATGCAGCTGAAATCACTCGTCGCAAGGTGACGGTTGTTGGAAGAAGTATGGTTAATGTGGTTGGCATAGCCTCTGAGCTAGGTTATCTGCGTGTTCCAGATGGTATCTTGATTGAACCAGAAGAAATAAATAAAATGGCAGCGGATCGGGTTGTTATCCTGTCCACTGGTAGTCAAGGTGAGCCGATGTCTGCGCTTACTCGTATGGCCCGTAATACTCATCGCAAAGTGGACATTCTTCCCGGAGACACCGTAGTCATTTCAGCAACTCCTATTCCGGGTAACGAGAAATACGTTGGACGGATTGTTGATGAATTGTTTAAGCTAGGAGCTAATGTCATCTACGGACCGGGCTCTGTATCTGGAGTACACGTTTCTGGACATGGTAGTCAAGAAGAATTGAAGCTTATGCTCAACCTGATGCGCCCTCGTTTTTTTATGCCAATTCACGGAGAATACCGGATGCTTCGTCAACATGGAAAACTGGCTGAATCCGTTGGAATAGAACCACAAGATATTTTCATTACAGACAATGGAGATATCGTGGAAATCCAGAATGGCGTTGCCCGCAAGGGTGGCAAGGTTCAAGCTGGTAATATTCTGATTGATGGTCTTGGGATCGGCGATGTCGGAAACATCGTTCTTCGGGACCGTAAGCTGCTTTCGCAAGATGGTATTCTCATTGTTGTGGTTACCTTGGGTAAACAGGAAAGAAGTATTCTATCCGGTCCAGACATCATCTCTAGGGGTTTTGTCTATGTAAGGGAATCGGAAGGGCTTTTGGATGAGTCTAGTCGGATTGTAACAAGTACACTAAACAGATTAATGAGTGAGAATGTAAACGAATGGGCTTCTTTAAAGACACATGTCAAAGAAGCCCTTGGACGATACTTATATGAACAAACCAGAAGAAGACCAATGATCCTCCCTATCATCATGGAAGTCTAGGATCTAACCCATCAGTCAGTCACTTGCACGTGGAAAAAGGATTCTTATTCTAATTAAAGCTCCATGGACAACGCTACAAGCG
>JAIMBU010000863.1 GCA_023511325.1 Gorillibacterium sp. | reverse complement strand
GGCTGCGCCCAGGCATATAGCCCTGATCCCCATCCATTATTAGTCCATTGCGTTAATGATACACTATGGAAGTCCAGTTTTGAGGTTGAAAACGAAACTGAATTAATTAAAAGTCGGGCTGAGGTACCATTCCATTTCGTTCTAGCATTATTAAAAACAGTCCCATTCCAATTACTATTCAAATTGTCGGCATTAGCATCAACTACTACAAGATTTCCGCTTATGATGGACCACTTAAAGTTAAATGTATTGGCGAAAGCTGAAGATGCAAAAAGGGTAAGTGAAAATAGGGCTACACAAGAAAATAACAACAATTTATTCTTTCCAATTCGTATACGCATTTTCATACAGTTACCTCCCTTATTATTTTCAAGCTGATGAGTAATTTCCGCTATCCCATTGCTTTAGCAGCCCTCCTAACCAATAAACTTCCTTCGATTGATACTACCTTACTAGACTTTCAAATCTTGTTGTACACTTATATAACGGTTCCTAATGTAGAAATCTGACGAAAATAGTAGTATTTTTTCCTAAAAGAGGAAGATCCTAGCGTTTCTCATGCTTCTACTAACTTCATAATGCATAGGAAACTCTTAGGAACCAATAAAATAAGCCAATCTTCCTATCCATCGGTTATTCAACCTGTCATTGGAGAGAGGTTCGTGTTAATTAATTATGTTTAAAAGCTTCTGCCATTTGAGCTGGTAGAAGCTTTTTTCGTGAATAGGGTTTAGTATCATAATCTTCCTTCTCACAGTATAAGTATTTGAAAAAATCAGAATAGCCACCCCCGACTCCTAATTGTGAAGTGGAGGTGGCTATGCCTATGCGCTACTGTATTAACCAGAGAGGAATATTCGTATCTGCCTTATTCCTTGACTTCTCTATCCGGTAATTGTGTCACATAACTGTCAGACAACTGGAGGAGCTTCAACGCACGATTGAATTCATCCTCTGTCGATTGCAGCGGTTTGTTGCCGTCACCGGACAAAGTATAATGCTGGCCGTCCTCGAACCCGCTGCCAGATAAGAACAGTTCTTCGTTATTAACGAATGATCCGGTCGGTAGATAAAAGCGTTGAGGCAGTAAATTGTAGGCTGTCTGATTCAATAGGTCCTGCCCGAAATGAATGTGGTTATCCAGGGAAACGCCTAATAAATTCGATACAGTCGGTAGAATATCAACCTGTCCGCCTAATTGATTTTTTACGCTAGGAGACACAATCCCCTCAGAGGCAATGATTAGGGGAATATTGATCAGATCGCGTTCCTTATATTCATGACCGAGAATTTCCTCCAACAAGGTTTTATCCTCATCCTTCAGCGAGAAAATAGGTAGTCCACGATGATCGCCGTACAGTACGACTATGCTGTCATCCCACACGCCGTTCTGCTTGAGTTCTTCGATAAACTGGCCAAGCGCGTAATCAGCGTAATTCTGGGCTCGAATGTAATCACCAGTGAACGTTCCCTCGAATCGTTCCGGTAGTACCATTTGGTATTTGCTTTCCGGAATTGAGAACGGATTATGCGCTGACATCGAGATGACCTGTGAATAGAAGGGCTCGCTGCGGTCATTCATTCGGGCCAACTCAGCGGATGTCTTCGAATACAGAACCTCATCGGACGCTCCATAAAATACGCTGTCGTCTTCGCCGAAAAAGGATTTGTCATAATACCGGTTAAATCCCAGTGCATTGTACAGCTCGCCACGGTTCCAGAAGTCAACTTCATTCGTATGAAAAGTCGCGGTGTCGTAACCTTGCCCCTGCAGCAGTTTAGGTAAGCTTGGAAGCTCTTTGGGAGCGTATAACTCCGTAGCAGGACCATCTGGCGGAACATAAAAGGAAGTGTTCACGATAAATTCAGCATCGGAGGTGTTGCCTTGCCCGACTTGCTGAAAAAACTTCGGGAAATAGATACTGCTGTCCGCAAGCTTATTCATATTCGGAGTGATTTCATGTCCATCAACTGACAAATGAATTAAGAAGTTCTGAAAAGACTCCATTTGAATGATGACTAGATTCTTATCCTTGGCGGCTCCGAACAAGACCGGAGAGGACTGGGCTTGAATGCCTTTGGTCTGATCAATAACAGATTGGGAAATTTCGGACAACTCAATTTGCTCTTCTTCTTCATCTGCAAGCAGGGCGTAGGCTTCGTAATTCAGGATGCCCATTTGCTC
>JAIMBU010000862.1 GCA_023511325.1 Gorillibacterium sp. | reverse complement strand
ACAGACATTTGTTTTAGCTTAGCGAAAAAATCACTTCTACTCACGCTGCAAACACACCTTTCAAAATGGAATACTCTGTAAACCGAGACTTTAACGGATAGATTCTGTGACAAACTTGACGTTTTAACGAATGGACCCCGCGTCGCCGGCAACCAACTCCGAATTGTTCTTGATATGCGCGATCAACTCATCAATCTTGGTATAAGCTACAGACAAATAAGTATCTGCTGCACCGTAATAGATGGCAATACGCCCCGTAGCAGCATCATGCAGTGCAGCACAAGGGAAAATAACATTGGGAACAAAACCTGTTGTTTCATAGGATTTCTCTGGTGTAAGCAAGTAATCATGAGTTCGGTACAAAACCTTGGAGGGATCTTCAAGATCCAAGATAGCAGCACCCATGCTGTAGACAAATCCGTTACAGGTCGTGGATACGCCGTGGTAGAGCAACAACCAGCCTTCTGCTGTTTCAATTGGTGTCGGACCTGCACCGATCTTGACTCCCTGCCACCAGCCCTCGCCACCCTTGGACATCACCTTGCGATGTTTGCCCCAATAAACCAAGTCCGGGCTTTCGCTGACAAAGATGTCGCCAAAAGGCGTATGCCCGCTATCGCTTGGACGGCTGAGCAATAAGTAGTTACCATCAACTTTGCGTGGAAACAGAACCCCATTGCGGTTGAAAGGAATAAATGGGTTTTCCAAGCGAACAAAGGTTTTGAAATCTGTCGTTTTACCAAGACCAAGTGCAGCACCATTAAAATCTGTACACCAAACCATATAATAAGCATCTTCAATTTTCACCAGACGCGGATCGTAAGCATAACCCGGTTGGTAGGGCTGACCTTGCTCGTCCACCCACTGAATTTCTTCATTCTCAACTTCCCAAGCAAGCCCGTCTTTACTCCTACCCATATGAATGTGAGCTCTACCGTTCTTGTGGTCAGCGCGGAAAATACCAATAAAGCCATCTTCATAGGGAAGAACAGCACTGTTATAAATCCGTGCGGCCTTGGGCGTTGGATTCCAATTGATAATCGGGTTACCCTCGTGTCTCCAAACGATAGAGCTATCATTCTGTGTCCGCTCCTGCCAAGGAATGTTCGGAATGGCATGATTCGTGTTCGTATTCTGTGTCAATTAAATTGCCTCCTCTTAAAGATAGATGATCATAGGATGCCCTAATAGGCATTACGAATGCACACGATTAACCAAGGATAAACGCCTCAGGCTGTTTTTGATGCCTCGGGCTTACCGATGAAATATAAGACAGTATAAGAAAAAATTATACTTACTTATATTCTAAGATAAATTAGGTTATCGATTAAGTTCATTTCAAGTTTACCTTGTTGTTTCTTCCACGTCAACCAGTCTCCTTGGGGCACACACGGAATCTCTATAGATGACTTTGCCCTTGATTGAGATTCGACCGTGACCCGGGTTCTTGCTAGCTATTTTCTTGATTATTGTCTTCACAGCCGTCTTGGCCATCTCTGCCATATTAACTTCTACGGTGGTGAGCTTGGGTTCAGCAAGCTCTGAGAAAATATCATGATCAAACCCAACCACGGAGCAATCTATGGGTACTTGATAGCCCTGTTTATTCAGAGCCGCAATCAAGTTATAGGCTACTTGGTCACAGTTGCAGACAAATGCGGTCGGTAGAATAGCAGGAAATTGAAAATCAATAAATCGACCTTTTTCATCGCGGTCATTGATGATGTAAGGCTCAGGAAGTGGAATTCTATGCTCTAGCAACGACTTGTAAAAGCCTAAAAACCGATCCTGAATGCTGCTGGTCGAATGTAGATTGCCGACAAAAGCGATATCTCGGTGACCCATGCGAATTAAAAAGTTGGTTAGCTCATACATTCCATAGAAATTGTCGGTAATAATGCAATCCATTGCTGGGTTGTCCGTATAGAAGTCGAGAAAGACAACAGGAACACCAGTCTTGTCCAGCGCTTCGATGTATTCACCTGATAGTTGCCCCAATATGACAAATCCATCTACCTTCTGCTCATGGTAAATCCGCGGCAGCATCAGTAAATCCTCATCATCCGTTGTCAGAATATGCAGGATGGCCGAATATTTGTATTCTTCAGAAACCTTCGAAATATGCTCAAAAAACTTATGATAAAAGGATTGGGAGTAACCCGTATAGCGCTCCGCTATGATAACTCCGATG
>JAIMBU010000861.1 GCA_023511325.1 Gorillibacterium sp. | reverse complement strand
TTAGCCTAGGCTAACGGGGTTTGTAGAAATGTTATAAGATACCGCAGAAAATAATCACTAACAATATAAACAATACTAAGACAAAAGCAATGCCGCCACCATAACCAACTCCTGCAACTTCTCCCATAGTAAGCACCTCCTTTAACAAGAAGATTCTTTACTATATGAAGTCACAAGCAAGTTGGACTGTTTTTTTTGTAAGGGTAAAACAACCATTTAGCTGGCAGCATCAATAGTAAATGGCCCCTCCAGCAATCGCTGTAAGGGGCTATGCTTATGCTTTTACCTTTTCTTTATCCTAGGATAGATCAGATCTTCTCAAACCAATCGAAGTGCGCGGCTGACAGCGAGGCCTTGCCATTACCAGTGGCATACATCCCAACAAGCAAGCCAGTAAAGCCTCCTGCTGCTTCCACCGATAACGGATACGCCCGAAGACAGAGGATTTCCACCCAGTCGTAGCCGTCGACCGAATAGAAGAAAGCATATTCCTGCTCATTCGAAGTAATCTTCAAGTGGACTATTCCCTCTTTGATCAACTCCACAGTAGCCTCAATCACGGAATGGCCCTCTATTGTTGCCCGTACGAACACCTGCCGCCCTCCACTAGCTTGTTGACGAGTAACAGCTAGCTCATAATGGGCACTTTCGTTCATGCGAACGGTGAGTCCGGCTTCATCACCGACATGTAATGGCTCGAAATCAAGCAACGTCAGCCACTGTTCATCCACCTGCTGCTGGCGTCTGCCTAGAAAAGCAACAGGTGCCGCATCGTTTAAGCTTGATCCAAGTCCCTTTAATTGGAGCCAGCCGGGTCGATCCGTAAGTGACCAGCTTCCAGCCACCGGATTGCGTAAGAACACCCAGTAGGGAGCAAGCTCTGAAGCGTCGAACTCATCCCGTTCATTCACCAATTGCCGATTCCCGGCCAAGACGGCCGGCAGACGAGGCACAGTCATCTGCAAGCCAACTGCCGCTTCATTATTATCGATCAGCGGCCAGCCGTCTGCTGTCCATTTCACCGGAGCGAGGAACGTTTCCCGACCGAGGACGCTATAGCCGGAACCAACTAGGCGGACTCCAAGAAATAACGCCCACCAGTCCCCATTTGTATCTTCGATCAAATCGACATGTCCTGTATTCTGGATCGGATGCTTGATCCCCCGATGGGTCAGAATTGGATAAGGACAATCCTCAAACGGGCCATATGGCGTTGTGCTGCGCGCAATAATCTCCCGATGCTCCGAAGCCGTTCCACCTGAGGCCGTCATGAGATAATACTGCCCTTGAATTTTATACAAATGCGGCCCTTCTACCCATGGCCCTTCATCGCCATCCCAAATTCGCAGGGGTTCACTGAGCGCCTGTCCTGTAAGAATATCAATCTCATATTGAATTACATGTGACTCCTCACCCCAGCCAAATTGTGTCGTCACATATACCCTGCCATCGTCATCAAAGAACAAAGAAGGGTCAATATTGCCAAAAGGCACAATAATGGGATCTGACCAAGGACCTGCGGGTTTCTCTGCTGTCACGTAGAAATTGCCAATTCCTCCGACATCGGTCGTAATCATATAGAAGATACCGTCATGATAGCGCAGGGTGGGTGCATAAATACCCTCTGAGCTTTTTCGGTCCGTTGTATTGAGTTGGCTGGGTCGGGATAGAATATGCCCGATCTGCTCCCACTCTACGAGATTCCGACTATGAAAGATCGGAACGCCAGGAAAATATTCAAAGCTGCTGCAGACTAGATAAAAGTCAGAGCCTACACGAATAACACTTGGATCGGGATAAAACCCAGGAAGCACAGGGTTGCGGTATTCCACTGAACCCGGAGCAACCGGCTGGTTCTGCCAGGATTCCCTTGGATGAGTTGGTTTCTTTTCGTCCATTTAATGGCCTCTTTTCAATTATTATTCTTTTTCTCAGCGTGCGTGAATCCACCAATCTCCTAAAAGAATCAAATAGATTATTACCGAGGCCGATCCCGCTAGTGTGCCTTTCCCAACAGATCGTCCTTCCCGGACTTTCTCCATTACAGCCAAAGGACGCGAACGCTTTTTTCAGCTTATGAAGGATACGACATCCAATCCGGGTACGTATCAGAAGCTTTTTCAAATTAAAGCTTCACACCTAGCGTTTTTAAATCCAGCGGACCAACTTTTCTTAGTAAATCATTATTTAGAAT
>JAIMBU010000860.1 GCA_023511325.1 Gorillibacterium sp. | reverse complement strand
ACCCTGAGCTTCTTGCGGCCATGGGAAAAGAATTGAAACGTCAGCAGAATAATATTGAACTGATTGCATCGGAGAATTTTGTCAGCCCTGCGGTGCTGGAAGCGATGGGGACGGTACTGACGAATAAATACGCTGAAGGCTACCCAGGCAATCGCTATTACGGTGGATGCGAGTTCATCGATGTGGTGGAGGATATCGCCCGTGATCGCGCCAAGGAGATTTTTGGTGCGGAGCATGTCAATGTTCAGCCACACTCTGGCGCTCAAGCCAACCTTGCTGTCTATCTGGCTGCAATAAAGCCAGGCGATACGGTTCTGGGGATGAATCTAGCGCATGGGGGTCACTTGACGCACGGTAGCCCGGTTAATGCATCTGGAATTCTGTACAACTTTGCTGCCTATGGCGTTCGCGAAGATACCTTCCGTATCGATTATGACGAAGTCCGCAAAGCGGCCTTCAAGCATCGACCGCGGCTTATTGTTGCGGGCGCAAGCGCCTACCCGCGTGTCATTGATTTTGAAGCCTTTGCTAGCATCGCTCAAGATGTGGGCGCTTTGTTCATGGTCGACATGGCCCATATTGCCGGCTTGGTCGCAGCAGGTGTACATCCGAGCCCAGTGCCGCATGCGCAGTTCGTGACTACCACCACGCACAAGACACTTCGTGGTCCCCGTGGTGGGATGATTCTCACGCGCAAAGCTTGGGCGCGGGAGATCGACAAGGCCGTGTTCCCTGGTACACAGGGCGGACCGCTTGAACATATCATTGCAGCCAAAGCCGTTTCCTTCGGCGAGGTACTCGATCCGAAGTTCAAGGTGTATGCCGAGCAGATCGTTAAGAATGCCAAGGTTCTAGCCGAAGAATTGGCGGCTGAAGGACTCAACATTATCTCCGGGGGTACCGACACTCATCTGATGCTGGTAGATTTGCGAAATATCAACATCACGGGCAAAGCCGCTCAGCATCTACTCGATGAAATCGGAGTTACCGTGAATAAGAATGCCATTCCGTTTGATCCAACAAGTCCTTTCGTAACTAGCGGAATCAGAATTGGTACACCTGCGGTTACCACACGTGGGATGGATGAAGCAGCAATGAGACAGATTGCCCGGATTATCGGCATGGCGCTAAAAAATCCAGAGGATACCGCGTTACTGGACAAAGCCCGTCGAATGGTTACTGAACTGACGGATCAATACCCCCTTTATGAGGAACTCACCTATTAGGCACTATTAGGAGAAAATGTCTTATAATCCAACTAATTCGTACATCCCAAAACGAGAATGCACAGGATGCATTTTCTTTTGGGATGTGCTTTTTTATGTCCTGCATAGCAGAGTTAACTTGCAAAATATACTTTTTTAATCGTTATGCGTATAATTAAAGGCGATCAAGCGAAATCAATCTCGAGCCATAGAGAAGAGGAGCATTGATATGTATAAGAAAATATTGATTGCTGCAGATGGATCGGCGCACTCTCTAAGGGCAGCTGACCACGCGATGAAGCTAGCTGCTTATAACCCGCAAACCCTTCTAGAAATTGTCTATGTCCTTGATTCAGAACATGTGAAAACAGACGTCCTGCTCAGTTGGAGTATGCTTGATCAAACGGATGTTCGAAAAGAACGAGTTAGAGAAGTAGAAGAGAAAGCAACGAAGGCAGGCGTGAAGTTTCAAACAACGATTCTGCAAGGAGACCCCGGTCCTGCATTGGTGAAATACGCCAACGATAATAAGGTGGACCTTATTGTATTGGGAAGCAGAGGTCTAAACACGCTGCAGGAGCTTGTTCTTGGCAGCGTTAGTCATAAGGTCGCTAAGAGAGCGGATTGTCCAGTTATGATTGTGAAGTAAGGAGCTATTCGAGCTTGACCAATAACACAAGGAAGGCCTGTGAATCAACGGGTCTTTTTTGTTTTTTTGCTTCTATGTTCCTTTCACATCTATCATTTTCGCATAGGCAACATGATTAGCCTTAGGTATAATAATAGATAAAGTTTTCCATTATTGGGGAGTAGGTCGATTCAATATGCGTCAGAATATTAAGAGCATTTTCGGGATTATTGGAAAATTTATTTTGTGTCTTATGATCATGCTGGGGATTTCCATCGTTTTTATGATCCCATTGTTTATTCAGGACGGACTGGACATTCTGAATCAAGAGCAGACGCCAACGACGCTGACCGGCTTTATAC
>JAIMBU010000859.1 GCA_023511325.1 Gorillibacterium sp. | reverse complement strand
GATATTGTGGGTTCAGTTGGTCGGGAAGCACTGAGGAAGCAGCTCCCTGGCTTAAAGAGTAAGCACAGGCCTGACTTCATCATCGTAAATGGAGAGAATGCAGCCAACGGACGGGGAATCACTAGGCAGATTGCCAACAGCCTGTTATTTGAATGTGGTGTTCATGCGATTACAATGGGCAACCATACGTGGGATCAGAAGGAAATATTTGATTTTATTGATGATGAGCCGCGCTTGTTGCGTCCAGCAAATTTTCCTGAAGGTACACCTGGTTTAGGCTATAATGTGATCAAAGCGAATGGCAAAGAGCTTGCAGTCATTAACCTTCAAGGAAGAACATTTTTACCACCTCTGGATTGCCCCTTCGCGAAAGTGAATGACATTCTGGAATCCTTAGCTAACCGCTATCCAGTGTTTGTGGATTTTCATGCAGAAGCAACGTCAGAGAAAATTGCCATGGGCTGGTATCTGGATGGTCGTGTTTCTGCTGTTGTGGGAACGCACACCCACGTGCAGAGCAATGATGAGCGCATTCTGCCTGAAGGAACGGCTTATCTTACGGATACAGGGATGACAGGCCCGATGAATGGAGTTCTGGGAATGGAGAGAGACGCCGTTCTCTATAAATTTAAGACCTCTTTACCGGTTCGTTTCACGGTTGATGAGGGAAAATGGCATCTGCATGGAGTGGTTATCGATATCGATGATGCCACCTATCAAGCGAAAAGCATTCGCTTGATTCGTCTCGATGAAGATCGGGCTTTGATGGAATAGGCTGTTGTTGTCGAAGTGGAATGATTCCTCAGTTATTTGAATAGGATGGGTACTAGAATCAAATGACCATTCCATCATTCCTGAGGAGGTACCATTCATGGATGTATTAAAAGTATCAGCTAAATCCAACCCCAATTCTGTAGCCGGGGCATTGGCCGGTGTACTGAGAGAGCGTGGAGTTGCCGAACTGCAAGCGGTCGGTGCCGGAGCACTCAATCAAGCGATCAAAGCTGTTGCCATTGCTCGAGGCTTTGTAGCTCCTAGCGGGGTGGATTTAATCTGCATCCCGGCGTTCACTGATATTGTTATTGACGGTGAGGACCGGACAGCAATGAAGCTGATTGTTGAGCCGCGGTAATCTCACGAGAGGATAGAGGGTAGAGCCTGTTTACTTCAAGGTAAACGGGTTTTTTCGTTTTTTTAGAAGTCTTTGCTCATGTTACAACTCCACAAGAGAGGAAGGGGTACAATGAAAGTTATTGATACACACTGTGATCTGCTCAGCCGAATGCTCATTGATCCGGTCATCCGTTTTGAGCAAGAGGGGAGTGGTGCGGATGTGAGCCTGCCCGGTCTTCGCAAGGCAGATGCCTTGGTGCAATTTTTTGCACTCTATTTGTCGGAGACGTTGCCAGACCGAGGAATGAGTCCGATCCTCCGCATGATTGAGTTGATGCAGGAAAAAGTACTATGCTCTGATCAGATTATATTGATAAAGTTTGGAACTGATCTAAAGCGGATGGTTGGTCGCGGACAGATGGGTGGAATCCTCTCATTAGAGGGTGTAGACGGAGTTGGAGGCAACCTAGATAATCTTGGAAAACTATTTGAGCTAGGTGTACGCTTTATCGGTGTCACCTGGAATTATGCCAATTGGGCAGCAGACGGAGTCATGGAATCTCGAGGAGCTGGTTTTACAGATCGCGGCAGAGAGATGATTGAAGAGTGTGACCGACTCGGGCTGATCATCGACGTCTCTCATCTTGCAGACCGCGGCTTTCAAGAGTTGGCAGCGTGTAGCGCACGTCCATTTATCGCATCGCACTCCAATGCAAGAACAATTTGCGCTCATCCACGCAATCTATCGGACGAACAAATTCAAACAATCATAGCGAGAGATGGACGAATTGGTCTGACGTTTGTCCCTTGGTTTCTGGCTAAGAAGCAGCCCAATGTGATGGACCTCCTGCACCACATCGATCATTTTTGTTCACTTGGAGCGGTTAAGCATATCGGATTTGGATCGGATTTCGATGGGTTTATGGAAAAACTTCCTGGGTTAAGCTCCCCAGCTGACTACCCAGAATTGGCTAATTTACTACTTCGTTATTATCGAGAAGAAGAAGTGAAGGGCTTTCTCTCCAGAAACTGGTGGACGTTCCTTCAAAATAACCTGCCTACATAAAATGATTAATCTCGCTTAAGCATTGAAA
>JAIMBU010000858.1 GCA_023511325.1 Gorillibacterium sp. | reverse complement strand
AACATCACCGTTTTTCACTACAAGCTCTTGCAGTAATTTATAGAACCAGTCGCGGAATTGGGTTGGAATTGCATTCTCACCCCACCAATTGTTAATCGCAAGGGACTTAACTACATTCGGATCATTTACATAATCCAACACTTGCTGGAATTGCTCGGAAGATTCGTAAGAGATTTTCTCCTTCGTGCTTGGAAGCTGGTTTCCAGCTTTCAGGAATTTCGTATACGGTTCAGCACTAAAGAAGAATCGAATGAAGGTCCTCATAGCCTCAACCTTATCCGGATCTTTCGCTGCTTCTGCTGAGAGAGACCAGCCCGCTAGATTAGGCAAACCGAGAAGATTAAGTTGTCCGTTACGGTCTGGAATCGTATAGAATCCAAATTCAAAGCTAGGATCTGCTTCCGCAATTTGTGAAAACATATGCGGACCGGAGAATAGCTGCGCTGCCTTACCAGACACAAGGACGGAAGCTGTTTGATTATCTGCTGTGCTTAACCAGCCTTTGTCCGCGTATTTCGTAAACAAGTCTTTATAATCGGTAATGGCTTGAACGACGTTCGCATCGGTAAAGCTTACTTGTTTAGCTGTCCGCTTAGAGTTCCAATCCGGATCGCCTGCATAAACTTGGTCGATCAGGAACTTGTTCACCCAAAAGCCCATATGCCAAACGTCTTTAGCACCAACCACGAGTGGAGTAATACCGCTTGCTTTCAATTTTTCTTGAATAGTGATGAATTCATCCCAAGTTTTTGGAAGCTCCGTGATACCCGCATCCGCATAGGCTTTCTTACTGTAGATCAACCCTTGTGGTGCAGTCCCCACAATTGGAGCGACATATTTCTTACCCTCTAATTCAGGAACGTTATTGAACAAGTCAAGCAGATCTGCTGGCAATTCAGCCACTCTGCCCGCTTCAACGAATACCTGAACATCACGAAGCTCAGCAATATCCGGATATTCTCCAACAGCATCTTTGGTTTTCAGCCAATCTAAATATGAAGCTGAGCCCGTTTCACTAATATCCTTCACTTTAATGTATGGATACGCTTCCGTAAAAGCTTTAATTGAAGTAACCATAGCTTGTCTAACTGCTGGGTCACCAGGAGCATAAGCAAGTGTAATGGTTACATCTTTGGGTGGCTCTGATGCTGCTGAGCTTGCTGGAGTTGACGCTTTTGGTGATTCAGAAGCTTTATTGTTATTGCCTCCGCATGCTGTCAGAATCACGGATAAAGCCAAGATTAGTGAAAGAAGAGTAACCATCTGTTTTTTAGCCATGTGAATAAGAACCTCCCTTATTATCTTCAGAAATTGGATCGGGGGGGAAGTTATTCATGATGTGCGCTGCATGATGAATAATTCCTTGCTCTAAGACTACCATCATCCCTGATCGCTTAGAATGAAGTTTCTTAAGCGCCATATGCTGTTTATTTAAGGTTTTCACCCTTTTTGCGATTGCTTAACCTCCTGAGGCAGCTTTCCGTATCTTTTTTTGAACATGTCACTGAAATGGCGGGCATTGTTATATCCGACTTTTTCAGCAATTTCATAAATCATCATGTCGGTTTGGGTGAGCAGTCGCATCGCTTGCTCCATTCTCGCTTCCGTCACAACCTGCTTAAAGTTCTGCTTCATGTGTTTTTTGAAGAAGCTGCTGAAATAATAAGGGTTCATGAAGGCAATGGCCGCTACAGACTCAAGCGTGATATCCTCAGCGTAATGATCATCCATGTATTGCTTTATCTTTGCTAGCAGCATTTTTTCTTTGTTACCCGCTTTATCGTCTATTCTGAGATGGAGCTCCTCCAATATCTCAATAATTCCTTGTTTCATCGCGCAATACGTGTTGTATTTCGAAAGCCGTTTCTGCAGATCATGGATATCAAAGCCAGACTCAGATAGTTGAACGCCCGAATTCTTAACCTCTTGGATCATAAACAAGGTGGACGAGAAGCATGTAGAGACAGCCAACTCGACATTACCGACTGTTGCTGATTCAATCGTTTCCAGCAGCTCTTCCAATGCCGTGAGCGCCTCTCCCCAAGCATTTGAAGACAAACCTCGAATGACCTGCGATTGAAGGGTATATATTTCGCTCTCGAAGCCCCGCTTCTGCTGGGTCTGTTCAAATAGAATGACTTGGTTTAGCCCGAGAAAATATTTCATCTGCAAGGCTTGCTCCGCTTGGTCATAGGAGTCTGCGAGTAACCC
>JAIMBU010000857.1 GCA_023511325.1 Gorillibacterium sp. | reverse complement strand
CCAGGTCGTGGGCTTCGTCGACGACCTTCGCCGCGAGGACATCGGGCGCTTCCGCGCCCTCGGCCCGCTGGACAGCCTGCCTCGCGTCGTGGCCGACCGCGACGGGGATGCCCTTTTCCTTGAGCCGCTCGATAGCAGGAAGAATTAACCGATCAATTTCCTTCTGCACGATGTAGGACAGATCGCGGCGATCCTGAGACTCCAGATAATGTCCGACATCGATCAGAGCATTATACCGATCCAATTCCTCACGAATCAGCAGCCCCCTCACTTGGACGCTACAATGGCGCATCGGTTCTCACTCCGTTTCAGGGACGAGATTTTCTTAGAAGCCTTTTTTGATTACCAGCGGAATTCCACCGATCATATATAAATAACGAACATCGATAGCCCTCTTCATCATCGCTGCTGTAAAGCCCTTGACCTTGTGTTTACCTACGACGCCAATGGCATCACCACGACCCAAGGAAGCCACCATCCCTTTATTGGTGAAAGAAAATGTTTTTAAAGGCGTATTTCGAATGGTTGCAATTAGGTTATGAGAACAGATCTCCGCCTGTTGGATCGAGATCTGCGCAGTCGTTGGGTAAGGCTTACCCTGTTCATTCAAAACAATGGAACAGTCGCCCAGCACATAGACGTTCTCATATTCCTTCGTACGCAGGTGGGAGTCTACAATGACGCGGCCACGTGTCGTTTCAAAGCCTGCATCTTCCAGCAGACGGTTACCGCGTATGCCGCCCGTCCATATAACCGTACCAGCTTTGATCACTTCGCCATTGGCTAGAATGACTCCGTCTTCTCGGCACTCCTTGATCGGTGTAGCTAACTTGAAGATGACACCCTTGCTGGTGAGTAGATCCGTTGCATATTCCACAAGCTCTGGATCAAAACCCGGTAAAGCTGTCGGAGCCGCCTCAACGTTGATAATCTTCACAAGAGTAGGATCTACATCGAATTCTTTGCACAGCTTGGGCAGACGATTGACTAACTCGCCGAGAAATTCGATGCCAGTAAAACCAGCACCACCTACGACGAACGTAAGATAATCCGTGCGATGCGGCTCCTGTTTGTATTTGGCAAACTGGAACTCGATATGCTCACGGATATATCTAACACTATTTAGGCTGCGGATATTAAGGGAGTGTTCCTTGAGTCCAGGAATACCAAAGGTTTCTGGCTCTCCACCAAGTCCAACGACAAGATAATCATAAGAGAGTGTGCTATCCTCCATGATCACTTTTTTATCCTGCGGACGAATCTGAGCTACCGTAGATTTAACAAAGTCGATCTTAAATTCATCAATCAGCTTGGAAATATCAATCCGCGCTGTTTCGGGAGAAACCGTTCCAGCTGCAGGCATGTGTAGATGGGTAGTAATATAATGGTAATCATGTTTGTTAACGAGAGTGACATCAGCCTCGTTATAATTAAGGTGCTTCTGTAAACGGATGGCGGTTACAACCCCTCCGTAACCAGCTCCTAGGATGACAATGCGTGGTATGCGGCTCATTTCTTAATCCCTTCCATCATTAATATATTTTATAAGGATGTCTGCGATTTCCAGATGAGGAAGTTTACCACATCAAAAGCAGGATCCTGATTCTGCTTGAAAATCTTTCATTTTCAACAAAACTAAAAAAAAAGAAACGTACATAAGATAAGTCGCAAAGTTGCAATTACCCAATCCTTAAAAAGAATATCCTTTTATGCTGAAAATATCAAATATTTTTTCATACTCATAATACCTGTTTTGCCCAGCTTAAGCAAACTAACTAAGGATAAATACATGGCTTCCTTTGATGTCATCGTTTATTGGTGAAATATCAGAACTGCACAAGAGGAATACTTATATTTTACTTATACTTCTGATATTTCAAATGTAAAATTTACTCCGGTGTGATTCATTTTACAGACATCTAACGACTCAAGTTTCTTTTACCTATCCATACGTATATAATAAAATCAAATTCTTATGTTTTATTGTCATTGGAGGGTCGGAATAGGATGAACGATAATCAGAGCAATGAAATCGTTGATATTACAGTGATCGGTGGCGGACCTATTGGAATGTTTGCGGCTTTCTATGCGGGCATGCGTCAAGCATCTGTGAAGCTAATTGAAAGTATGCCCCAATTAGGTGGTCAACTCTCTACGCTGTACCCAGAAAAATATATTTATGATGTTGCCGGCTTTCCCAAAATTCGTGGTCAGATGC
>JAIMBU010000856.1 GCA_023511325.1 Gorillibacterium sp. | reverse complement strand
CAAGCAATCCTTTATCGTTGCTTAGCTCAAAAGCAAAACTTGCTTTGACTGCACCGTTGCTGCCCTTCAAATTCGAAATCATTCCATCGATGGCAAAGGTAAGCTTCTTCACTTGTTCAGCCGATAGTTTCTTT
Source organism: Gorillibacterium sp. (assembly GCA_023511325.1). Classification (GTDB taxonomy): domain Bacteria; phylum Bacillota; class Bacilli; order Paenibacillales; family NBRC-103111; genus Gorillibacterium. The sequence goes on along the minus strand of JAIMBU010000856.1, from coordinate 2,088 downwards.
ACAGCAACCTCTTTCACTGACTGGCTTGCTATCTTACTCGGATCAGCAGAAGCACTTTTTTCGTCGAGTGTTTTGTAAAGAAAAACGGTTGCCAGGGCAATTAAAATAATGACAAATGTGAGTGCTAAGGCTAATGGGAGCAACTTTTTTTTCATCATCTACGATTCCTCCGATTCCATGCTCATGACGCTTGCTCTGTTAGCACCGATGGTCTGTAAGTATACGATCGTCCTTCCTATTACTTCCTCCAGATTCTCAAGCACCGTAACTTTCTTCCCCGTTGTCAAAGTAATCATGGTGTCTGGCGTGCTCTCAATCGTCTCGATAAGCAAAGCATTGACAATCATTTCTTTACCGTTAAGCCTAGTCACAGTGATCAAGTGTTCTCCTCCTCAATGAGCAGAAGCTATAGCTTCTTTAAGATGTTTCTTCCGCTGTTTCACCAGCAGCAAACGCTTAGCGTCAACAGTATTAAAAGACACTTATTCTTGGGAAGCCTAAAGTGGAATCACCCACTCCAGACTTCCCAAGTATGATTAGCGTTTCAGATTAACAATTTCCTCAAGAATACTATCGGATGTGGTGATAATCCGTGAATTCGCTTGAAAACCACGCTGAGCAACAATCATTTCCGTAAATTCACTGGTTAAATCCACATTGGACATTTCAAGCTGTCCCGAAATGATCGAGCCATTGCCGCCGGTAATAGCTGAACCCACTGTAATCTCTGTTACCCCTTCTCCAAAAGCTGTCGGAGTTCCCCGATAGAGGTTGCCGCCAATTTTCTCAAGTCCATTAGGGTTAGGAACGCTAACCACACCGACCTTCACATCAAGCGGGGTAGCATTACCATCTACGTCAATGGACATGATCGAACCGTCATTGCCGATGGCAAAGGAGGTTACTTCTTCATCAAGTTGGATAATTCCACCATCATCTGCAGCAAGCACAAACATTCCATCAGAATTGACCAAGCGTCTGTTCGCGTCCAATGTGAAATTCCCTGCTCTTGTCAAGTAAGTCGTTTCAGAGTCCGCTCCCGATGTTACTGCAAAAAATCCATCTCCGTCAATCCTCAAATCTGTAGGTTCACCTGTTGTCATAGCACTGCCTGGTGAATGAACCGTGTCGATTGCTCCAATTGAAACCCCAAGGCCGATCTGTTTAGCGTTTACTCCTCCAGTTTCAGCTGTAGGCGAGGTAGCACCAGCTACGGACTGACTTAGGATATCTTTGAACATAACCCGGCTTGCTTTGAACCCAATTGTGTTGACATTCGCAATATTGTTACCAATGACATCAAGCTTTGTTTGAAACCCTCTCATACCGGAAATACCCGAATATAAAGATCTTAACATACGTGAAAACCTCCTGTGGTTTTATAATTGTGGGTCGCGTCCGTCGCTCAGCAAACCCGAGGCTCCCGGTTAGGGCCAGCCCTTATTACTTGTAGTCTCGTTATCACGTCAGGATAATGGCGCTATCGATCTGTGTAAAAACATTTTCTTTCATTGAAGCGCCATCCATTGCCGTCACAATCGTACGATTCTTCACATTAACAATAAGTGCCATATCCTTCATCAGGATTAATGAATCTTTAGCGCCTTTTGCCTCTGCCTTGTCAATAGCTGAACGAATCTGCTCCATCTGCTCTGGCTTCAAGTTAACGCCTCTTTGTTTCAATCGCAATTCAGCATGCCGACTTAATTTGAGTTCGCCACGAAGGACATCCCCAAAAGATTTTGTTGTTGGGGCTTCCACCTCTGCAGCCTGATACCGTTTGGCTGAGTGTGATACTGCGGGGGTTGGATAAAGACGACTGATGGGCATCGGTTCATTCATCTGCCTCTACCTCCGGCTTTTGAACTTTCGTTATCAGGTCGATGGAAATCTCTTTGCCATCCACCATTACGTATTGCAAGCCTTTTTTGATAACAATGCCTGTAACAATACCGGATTTCTCGCTAATGGTATTATCCGTTGCTGTTACGTTCCAAGTCACTTTCTTATCAATAAGCTCTGGACTGATTCCTGACGATTGCCGAAGCAGTTTTACTTCATCAGCTACTTTAGTCATCTGCTCAACTG
>JAIMBU010000085.1 GCA_023511325.1 Gorillibacterium sp. | reverse complement strand
ATTGACGTGTGTTTATTAGCCGGTAAAATCATGCTGCAGAATGGTGCAGAGACCTATCGAGTAGAGGATACAATGACGAGAATCGCCGCAGCCTTCGGGATGAAGGATTCTCATAGCTATGTGACGCCAACCGGGATTATCTTCTCCATTGATGGCGCTGTTCCGGTTAAATTTGCTCGTATATTGGAGCGGTCAACGAACCTACACAAAGTAGTTGCCGTCAATGCCATATCTCGTAGAATTAGTAGCGGTGAGTTGTCCTTCGAGGAAGCCGGGCTTAGTCTGCGCAAGGTCGAATGCGCCGCTATGACCTATGGGGTTCCCTTACAGATTGCAGCAGCTGCACTCGCTAGCGCCTGCTTCCTTATGATGTTTAAGGGAAGCTGGCCCGATTTCCTTCCGGCCTTTATGGCGGGTGGCGCTGGATTTACTTGTTCAATCTATGTCCATCGCTTCGTACCAATTAAATTTTTTGCGGAGCTGTTATCTTCTTTCATCATTGGACTAATTGCTTTTCTGTTCGTCCAGGTAGGACTCGGTCAAGAAGTGGACAAGATTATTATCGGTTCGGTTATGCCACTTGTACCGGGCTTGCTGATCACGAACGCCGTACGGGATTTAATGGCCGGTCATCTTGTCTCTGGCTTATCCAAAGGAGCGGAAGCTTTTCTAACGGCCTCTGCGATTGGGACAGGTATCGCCATGGTATTCTCATTTCAGTAACAGAGAGGAAGAGGAGGGATGATTGTACAACTAGTAACTAGCTTTATCGCTTCGGCGGCCTTCGGAATCATCTTTCATGTCCCGCGGAGAGTGCTGCTTCAGTGCGGCCTTGTTGGTATGATGGGTTGGGCGGTTTATTTTATCATGGCTGAAGCGCATTATGACACAGTCGTGGCTACTCTAGCAGCATCCTTCATTGTTGCATTAGTTAGTCAAATCTGTGCCAAACTGTTTAAAATGCCAATTATCGTATTTAGCGTTTCAGGCATTATCCCCCTTGTACCTGGCGGCTTGGCCTATGATGCCATGCGCTCCCTTGCTGAAGGAGACTATAGCTTAACAGCTCAATTCGCTACCAAAGCCTTCATGCTCTCAGGAGCCATCGCCATCGGCCTACTTTTCTCCGAGGTAACGAATCAGCTCTTCAAAAAGTCGAATCGGTAAATTGACATCGTAGGTTGACGGGTGATCCAATGGAAGCTCTTTTTATCAGCGGAGCTGAGTAAATAGTCGTGACTAGCATTTACAAAGAGACAATGAATAAGCAGATCAATTAGATGAGAGCAGGCTAAACCTTTTGCACAGGTCGAGAAGGGTTTGCTTGTTTTCTTTTCCCCATGCTGTAACCATTGTGATGTTCAAACGTTTTATCAAGATTGTAGATCTGTGGATAAATAGTTTACAATTTTATGGGAGCGCTTTATTTTATAATTATTATTGTGGATTAGTTCTGTATCCCTTGCATTCACTAATTGAGTATGATACACTAAGTAAGTGTTCTAGTCTGTTACTGAAATTTGCTTATTTCAAAGGCTTTCATAACCATAATGGAAACATTCGAAATGTGTGAATTTTTTATTTTAACAGAATAAAAAGGTCCATGTTAACTATATTTTTGGAGGTAATATCATGCAACAAGGAACAGTAAAATGGTTTAATGCAGAAAAAGGCTTTGGTTTCATCGAAGTTGAAGGCGGAAACGACGTATTTGTACACTTTAGCGCTATCGTAGGCGACGGCTTTAAATCCTTGGACGAAGGACAACGCGTTGAATTTAACGTTGTTCAAGGCAACCGTGGACCCCAAGCTGAAAATGTTGTTAAACTGTAATTGAATAAAAACTGCCCAGCCAGTTTCTGGAGGGGCAGTTTTTTTTCTATCCATGAGTGCTTACGCATTTAGGATTGATTATGGTTTTAGTAAGAAAAGGAGAGGGAGGGATTACCTTGTTTTCTCGAAAAAAATCTTTGGAAGAAATTCCAGAGGAGAACACTGACGTATGGTCCTGCCAGAACCCAGAATGCAAAGGTTGGATGAGGGCTAATTTCGCTTTTGATACTATCCCCAATTGTTCTCTGTGTCAATCTCCAATGATCAAAGGCAACAAACAGCTTCCCCCGATTGCTAACTTTAGCAATGACTGGAAGTCCAATAAAAAAGATGAACGCACTATTATCTAATTCAGCAGGTGTGGATAACATCCTGCTTTTCAAACACCATATGGGTTGTCCGTCAGACAGAGAGATCTGTTTGAAGGGACGCCTTTTTTGTGCATATAAGTCTATTGGAGTCTCTAAAGAGTTACAGCTAGGATCATAGAGTATCTTTTGTAAGGATATTTTGTTTACATAACTGTAATTAAGCACTAGTAATGTACTGGAGGCGTTTGGATGCGATTGATCACTTCTTTTCTCAAGCCATATCGTAAATCTATCGTATTTGCTCTACTTTTGATGCTGATGGAGCTGGTAGTTGAATTGTGGCACCCACTTCTGATGGCAAAAATGATTAATGAAGGCGTTGTGCCGAAGGATATGACCGTCATTCTCCGTTACGGGGGACTAATGGTAGGTATTTCGCTGATGGGTTTTGCCGCGGGGATCATCAATTCCTTCTATGCAGCAGAAATTAGTCAGGGCGTTGGTTATAAAATGCGGGAAAGGTTGTTTGAGCGGGTGGAGAGTGTCTCCTACGCAGCTTTTAATCGTTTTCCCACTTCGACCTTGATTACGCGGATTACCAATGATGTATCGCAAATTCAGAATATTGTTTTTATGAGTCTCCGGGTGATGCTGCGCGCTCCACTGATGATGGTCGGCGGTCTGATTATGGCGCTTACGATCAATTTTAAAGTGGCACTTGCGTTGCTAGTGGTCACTCCCATCTTGGTTGTCAGCATGATTATTGTGATGAAGAAGGGATTTCTCCTATTCCAAAGGGTACAAAAGCAACTCGATCGAACCAATAGCGTTATGCGTGAAACCTTAGGTGGAATGCGCTGGATTCGAGCTTTAGTACGTTCGCGGCATGAGGTAGAGCGTTTTGCTGAGGCTAGTGGTGAATTGAAAAAAAAGACGGTATCGGCCACACGCTGGATGGAGCTTACCATTCCACTGCTGCTGTTAATCATGAATATATGTGTTCTGTTTATACTCTGGTATGGCAGTATTGAGGTAACGACAAACGGGGCTGAGGTTGGGGATATTGTCGCAGTTGTGAATTATGCTACACGAATTACGGGAGCCTTCTCCATTCTCTCTTGGGTTCTAACGAGTATATCCCGGGCGCGGGCTTCCGCTGTGCGGATCTCTGAGGTTCTAGATATGGAATTGGACCCGAGTGAACTGGGCTTTGAGGGGGAGACAGAAGGAGATTCAGAGGTAGACGTTCGCATTAGTAAATCTGCAAGTGTGGGTGTGGCAACTCAGGTTAGCAAGATTGACTCGAATCATTCGCCTTCTCTTGACGCTCCATCGGTTACGTCCGAGGATCTACAGGTTAAGCAGACAGCAGCCAAGCTAGAGTTTAAAGATGTATCTTTTCGTTATCCGAATACGGTTATTCCTGTGTTGAACGCCATTTCTTTTACGGCCGAGCCTGGTGAGACGGTTGCGATTCTGGGGGCTACTGGATCTGGTAAATCCTCGCTATTTCAACTAATTCCCCGGTTGTACGAGCCCGATGAGGGCGAGATCCTACTTGATGGAGTGAACATTGCCGATATGGAGCCCAATGTCCTGCGTGAGCAGATTGGCTATGTTCCCCAAGAAGTGAAGCTCTTTACGGGTACGGTGACCGATAATCTACTGTGGGGAAAAGCAGATGCAACGTCCGAGGAACGGTTGGAAGCTACCCGTCATGCTCAAATTCACCATTCCATCATGAAGCTGTCTGATCAATATGAGACGGTACTGGGGCAGAACGGGGTGAACCTGTCGGGTGGTCAGAAGCAACGTCTATCGATCGCTCGTGCACTCATCCGCAAGCCACGTATTCTGATCCTGGATGATAGCACCAGTGCGCTCGATCTTTTGACCGAGGCGAAGCTACTTACCGCGCTAGGTACCTATGGTTGTACAACCTTGATTATTACGCAGAAAATCGCCACTGCGATGGAGGCAGACACCATTCTCATCGTTGAGGACGGTAGCCTAATCGCTGAGGGTACACATGCAACATTGATGCAAAGCTCAAAATTATATCGGCAGATTGTCACATCGCAATTTGGTGAAGGGAGTGTGCTTACTTATGAGACGGCAGCCGAGTAAAGCCTTACCCAAGCCAAAGAATAGTATGGCTACCTTGCTTAAGATCTGGGCGTATCTGGATACTCATCGTCGGTTATTGATTGCCATCCTATTTTTGATGATCGTCAGCTCAGCCACAGGTCTGCTCATCCCTTACTTACTAGGAAGGTCGATCGATCATTTCATCGATGGGAAAACAAGCAGTGAGCTTATTCGCCTTATTCTCATTCTCGGTGGTGTTTATTTACTCCAGACGGTATCCAATCTGCTCCAGAGTTATTTCATGATTGGGATCTCCCAAGAGACCGTTTTTACGATGCGTAAGGATTTGTTTGGTAAGCTGCACCGTTTGCCCATCTCCTATTTCGCTAAACGGCGGCACGGTGAGATGATGAGTCGGCTGACGAATGATATCGAGAATGTAAGCCAGACGTTAAGTGGTTCTTTTATTCAGATTTTTTCCAGCTTATTGACGTTTGCCGGGATGCTCGTGTTAATGCTTTGGCTCAGCCCACTACTGACCCTAGTGACTTTGTGTATCATTCCCCTGATGGTGTTTGGCATGAAGTGGATCACCGCGCGCACAGGTAAATCATTTAAGGATCAGCAGAAGAACCTCGGGGATCTCAATGGGTATGTAGAGGAGACCTTATCTGGTCATCTAGTTGTTAAGACCTTTGCGCGCGAGCCAAAGGTGATGGCTGATTTTAGGGAGAAAAATGAACGTCTACGCAGCTCAGCTTACTGGGCGCAAACCTATTCAGGGTTCATCCCGAAGCTGATGAATGTGCTGAATAACTTGAGCTTTGCCGTTATTGCGGGGGTAGGTGGCATGCTTGCCCTGAGAGATGTGATCTCCATTGGGGTGATCGTTACCTTCGCCGAATACGCACGGCAATTTACTAGGCCGCTCAATGATCTAGCCAACCAGTTTAATACCTTTCTCTCTGCTGTAGCTGGTGCCGAGCGAGTGTTTGAGGTGCTGGAGGAAACCGAAGAGGACTTGGATGAGACGGAAGCCGGAGATATGAGAGTGGTGAGCGGAACGATCGAATTCACCAATGTTTCGTTCGCGTATGACCAAGATGGAAAAACGCTGGAGAACATTTCATTTCGTGCGGCGCCTGGGGAAACGATAGCACTTGTCGGCCCTACTGGGGCAGGAAAAACAACCATTGTCCAATTGCTCACACGTTTCTATAATCCTGGGGCCGGTGTGATCGCAATTGATGGAAGAGATATCCGTGAGATTAAACGGCAGAGCCTGCGCCAGCATATGGGCTTTGTTTTGCAGGATTCGTTCCTGTTTCAGGGGAGTATTCGCGATAACATTCGCTATGGCAAGCTGGAAGCGACCGACGAAGAGGTAGAACGAGCAGCGGAACAGGCGAATGCCCATTCTTTTATTATGAAAATGACTCACGGTTACGATACGCTGCTGAATCAGGATGGCAGCGGCATCAGTCAAGGACAAAAGCAACTATTATCGATTGCTAAAGCGATTTTGGCTGACCCGCCGATTCTCATTCTGGATGAAGCGACCAGTAGCATTGATACAGTAACGGAGGTCAGGATTCAGGAGGCTTTATCGCGGCTGATGGAGGGGCGAACGAGCATTGTGATCGCCCATCGGCTCAATACGATTCGCAGCGCTGATCAGATCCTTGTGCTAGAGGATGGCAAGATCATTGAGCGCGGCTCACATGATGGGCTGCTTGAGCAAAAAGGCTTCTATCACAAGCTGTTTCAAAGTCAGTTCCGCCACAGTGTCGAGGCAACGGCAAACCTTCACCGTTGAGCAACCGCTGACAATGATCATCCCACCAATGATCGCTGCTGCCGTTCTCAATAATATATAATACATCGCGTGAGTGATCGTCTTGTATTCGAGGAGAGTAATAGACAACGATCCTATAACAAAAAGCAGAAGATAGCTAAGCTTCTTGAGCCTAGCTATCTTCTGCTTTTCTTTGTTTGAGCAAACTGTGTGTAGATTCATGGACCCGTCAGATAAGATTCTGGCGGAATTGTTGGATAATCGCTATGGCTTTGCTGCGATTATCGTCTGTGTTGCGGATGATGAGATCACATGCAGATAATTCTGCGATCTCTGTAGCATAAGAAGCAAGACGCCGCTCACACTCTGCGGGGTTACTGCCTCTGGCGACTAATCGTTGTCGACACTGGACCTCTTCCGCATAGACTCCAATCGTCAACACATGGTCGGGATAAAGCCGTTTGACGGTCAGCGATCCACTGGCATCTAGCACGACGGATCGGGGTGTGCGGGCGCTTACGGTGCTCTCGATGGCATCCAGTGAGGTACCGTAAAGATTCCCCTGATATTCGCTTATCTCTAGCATGCGACCCGACTGATGCATTTTCGTCAGTTGCTCGCGTGAAGTAAAATGATAATCGACTCCATCGACTTCACCCGTGCGTGGAGGTCGAGAGGTCCAGGTTATCAGCTTCGGCAAGCCTAGCTCCGCTTGCAGTGAGCTTTTGCCGGAAGCGCTTGGACCTTGAAATACAATCAATAGAAAACTCATATATTCCTCCAGCAATTAAGAAAGTGAGAGTAGTTATACCGATGCATAAAGACTCACTGTTATTGCGGGTTCGTTGTCCAGATCCCAGCCGTTTTTACAAAGACACGTTCAGGCAGCTTCAAGATCGAAAGAGCAAGATCGGCTACATCCTCGGGCTGCATCATGCGGTCTTCGTCACCGATTTTGAGCTGGGCATTGACGGCGAGCTCGGTATTTACGGTGCTTGGAGTTAGCGCGGTGACGCGAATGTTGAACTTACGAACCTCTTGTAGCAAGGCTTCAGTTAATCCAAGAACGGCGAACTTAGAGGCGCAGTAAGCAGAGCCTGTAGCAAAACCCCGTTCTCCAGCGGTAGAAGCGACATTGATAATACTACCACTGTTCTGCTTCAACATGATCGGCAGGGCCGCATGCGTGATGTAATAGGTACCCATTAGGTTGACCTGGATAATCTGTTCCCACGTGCGAGGGTCCATTTCAAGCAATGTACCAAACTCCGCGATTCCAGCATTGTTGATCAGAATATCAATTGCCCCAAGATGCTCAGCTAACTTGACGATCGCTTGATCTGCTTCAGCCTGCTTGGAGATATCTGCTGTAGCGATGTGTATTCTGACGTCATATTTACTCGTGAGCTCATGCTGTAACGCTTCCAGATCGGATAGGGTCCGGGCGACTAGCCCCAGATTGACACCTTCTTTAGCGAGAGACTCAGCAATGGCTTTACCGATTCCTTTGCCAGCACCCGTAATGATCGCGGTTTTATTCTTTAGCTCCATCCTTACCACTCCTATTCGATTATTCGATTTTTTTCTATCGAAAGACTAGTCGAAAACAACTTTTATTCAAGCCTTTTTAAGTACACCCTCTCATTATAGAAAAAAAGCCAGCTAAATGCACATAAACCCGTAGGTCGAAAGAATAATTCAGCTGTTGACATAAGTCGGATCAAGCAGTAAAATCTCATTAAATATATGGGAATTATCAAGTTTAAGTCCGACTAGGTCGCTAGAGGGCTTGTTCATTATTAAATAAGTGAGGAGATTCCAGAGATGAGCGAGTTGAAAGAAGCGGCAGATTATATTGGTGGGACCAAAACGGTCGTATTGGGAACAGTGACAGCTGAAGGATTTCCAGCACTAAGGACGTTGGGGGGATTTGCTAATGACGGGTTGAACGTCTACCTATCTACCTCGAAGGACAGTGGGAAGGTGGAGCAGATTCAGGCCAACGCCAACGCTACACTATTGTTCCAACAGGAAGGGCAGGAGTTGTCGGCATTCCGGAGTGTAACTCTTACCGGTACAATCAAGAAGGTATGTAGCAAATGCGGTGAGGAATATAACCATGCGGTTAACCTCTTGAGCAGCCGGAGTCCAAGATTTAAGGCAAAGGCAGAGAACGGCGATCTGGATCAGACCGTGATTCTAAAATTTGTTCCCGATAGATTAAAGC
>JAIMBU010000855.1 GCA_023511325.1 Gorillibacterium sp. | reverse complement strand
ATATAGGCCCCAGCTTCGATTGGCGGCGTTCCACCTGCATGGATATTGGAAATAACATTGCGTTCAGATTCCAGCATTCCCTTCCGTGGTCGGAAGCCGATGTAGGTGCTAAGTGAGTGAGCAGAGACCAAACCAGGGCGTTCCCTGATCAGCATGATGTCAGCCTCTGGACTGAGAATATCACCGATATGATCCATGCAGGCAACCCGCTCGTTTTTCAAAAAAAGCGGTGTTCCCGCAGAAAGACCATGAATCTGCAAAGAATCGAGCAGGGCCGGATTGATATCCTTGATATTAGCTTCAACTGCCGCCGCGCTTAATCCATCAGATACAACAATTTGTACCTGCGGCTTCGTCAAACATGGGTGTGCAGAATGGTCTCGCTTGCTTCGGACGAGTCTGTAAAATAGATTGTGTAAACTCCCAAATCAATTAATATGAAAGGATAAGAAAGGTTGGGGAGTACACATGGGATTATGGACAAAGCAGCAGCTTCGTCAGTTCACCAAGGAGAACAAACTGGTAACGGCACAAGATGCTCAGAATGCCTTAAAGGATCTCTTTGCCGAGACGATTGAAGAAATGTTGAATGCAGAAATGGACACGCATTTGGGGTATGAGAAGCACAACGTTCAGAGCAAGCAAACGGTTAACAGTCGTAATGGGAAGAGCAAGAAGAACATCATCAGTGAGTATGGCGAACAGGAAATCAGTATTCCCCGTGATCGGCAAGGGGAGTTTGAGCCCCTTGTCGTTAAGAAACATCAGTCTAATGTAACAGGAATTGAGGAACAGATCATCGCTCTGTACGCGAAGGGAGTTAGCACGAGAGACATTCAGGATCATCTGGAGAACCTATACGGGATTGAGGTTTCTCCTACCCTCATTTCCAATGTAACGAACAAGATTATTCCCCTCATCAAAGAGTGGCAGAATCGACCCTTGCAGGGCGTGTATGCCGTTGTTTTTCTGGATGCGATCCACTTTAAAGTGAAGCAGGACGGGGCTATTGTGAACAAGGCTGCGTACATGGTTATTGGTATTGATCTGGACGGGAATAAGGATGTACTTGGCATGTGGATTGGAGAGAATGAATCGGCTAAGTTCTGGCTGAGCGTCCTGAGTGACCTGAAAAATCGTGGTGTACAAGACATTCTCATCACCTGCGTAGATAACCTTACGGGGTTCTCTCAAGCGATTCAAGCTTGCTACCCGAAGACCGAAATCCAGAAGTGTATCATTCATCAAATCCGAAATTCCACGCGTTACGTATCTTACAAGGACCTCAAAAAGGTAACCGCTGACCTGAAGCCCATCTACAAAGCGGCTTCAGAGGAAATGGCTTTACTCGAGCTGGATCGATTTGAAGAAGAATGGGGATCGAAATACCCACTCATCATCCGCTCCTGGCGCAATAATTGGGAGGAGCTTGCGACTTTCTTCAAATATCCACCCGAGATCCGTAAACTCATTTATACAACCAACATTATGGAGAGCTACCATCGCCAGCTTCGGAAGGTGACGAAGGGCAAAAGTATTTTCCCTACAGATGAATCCTTACTTAAAATGCTCTACCTGGCTACCATGGATGTTACTCGCAAATGGACGGGACGGGTTCAAAACTGGGGGCAAATGCTCCTACAGCCCTACAAGCGCGAATATAAACGCATTATTTTTTTGGCATATGTGCCCCGACAACAAGGGCAAAGAAAATAGTTGGAGACATAACTTAATTCATTGCTTTATCTTAGTTTAGATTTGTATTTTTTTTTCTAATATAAAGGAAGATACAAACAGTAATATTGCCGAAACCAACAAGGACCCAAGTAAAATGATCGGCAGATATGAGTACAAATAAACAAAAGATATATACTCTGGCAGTTGAAAGGAGAGTTGAAAGGATAAAGTGGGATCCCTTGGGATGTTATCATAATCCGAAAAAAACAAGCTGAGTAAAGGTGAGGCAAGCATAGTGATTAGAAGAACGTAAACTTTCCAACTGGATTTGAATAACATTACCAAAGTGATGGTAATCGAGATGATTAGAGGACTGAGGAGTAGATATACAAAGTAGTTCATACTTACTTCATAAAAATAACTTCCTAAGGAGTGATGGTTATAAAACAATTCAGGCCTGAGCCAATAACTTTCGAGGCCAGTTGCAAGTGTGATTCCGTAGCATAATAAGAGTATTTTGAAACAAATGAGGAATGCGGAAAGTG
>JAIMBU010000854.1 GCA_023511325.1 Gorillibacterium sp. | reverse complement strand
GTTATAATAAGTAACGTCTTCAATATCGACCATTTGACGGTACTTTTTATTTTTTCTCATAAAATCGTATGCTGTATTGCGTCCAACCTGCCTCGACCATGCTGTCAGGTTAGAATCATGGCGAAGTTTCGGACCATTTTTTATAGCCTTCATAAAGGATTCCTGCAATACGTCCTCTGCTAAAGCATGCTCGCCTAGGAGAAAGTATAGATCTCGATAAACACAAGTACGAAAAGACTGAAAAAGCCTCCGTTGCTTTTCATAGTCTAGCGCATAGATGTCTGTTCGTAGCAAATACAAATCATCCTCAGGCAATGTTTCTCCCCCTACCCGATCATTTTTTCCCATACTTACCAGTTAACCATAGGTCGGACAAGCAGAACAAGGGAAATATTACATATAGTAAAATAAACCGGAGATTATCCTCCGGTTTATCATAGACAGCCTATTGGCTTGTGCATAGAGCGTCTATTCTCCTGGCCCAACAGCCACTTGCTTGACGGAAACACTCTGCCAATCTGTTCGGTAGAATCGTATCGTAACAGCAATCCCATACAAGGTAATGAAGGTGTAGAGCCCAATCCAAGCCCCAACACTGTGCATATCGAAGACAAAAGTAAGCAAATACGCCAAAGGTACAAAAATGAGCCAGCTGAGTCCAAAGGAGGCTTTGACCAGAAAGCTGGTATCACCAAGACCTCTTAAGCAACCGCCGTACATATTAAACAGTCCATCGAACAGCTGCAGGAAGGCGGATATTTTAATTAAATCTGCTGCTAGTTCGAATACCCCGGAATCGCTTGCATTGTAGATCATGGCGATCTTATCCGCGAAGATAAACTCGACAGTCCCTAGAATTAAAAGCATAATGGTTCCAATAATCGCTGTTTCCGTTCCGAAACGTCGGGCTTGCAGCGGATTACCCCGGCCAATCTCACGCCCAACAAGGATCGTTGCGGTGGAACCGAAAGCGAAGGCCGGCATGAAGCCCAGACTCATCACGTTGAGTGCTACTTCGTTGGCAGCTAACGCCTGATCACTGATGCGTGCGACAAAAGCAGTAAACACTAGCATGGCTAGACTCATGGCAAATTCCTGAATACCCAGCTTACCGCTTTCGGTTAGGATCAGTTTAACTTCCAGCTTATTAAACTTGGCACGGACACGCGTGGCAAACTCTGGGTTCATACGGAAAAAGTATACATAAATCGAGCCAGCTAATGCGATCACATCTCCGAAGAATATTCCCCAAGCAGCCCCTGATAAGCCTAATTCAGGAAATCCCCAATGACCGTAAGTTAACGTATAGGTAAAGAAGATCATGGCGACATTAGAGGAAAGTGACAGGATCATTGGTGTTCGTGTATCACCAACCCCCCGCATAAAGCCCTGGAGAATAAAACTGATAATCCCCATAGACAAGGCAAATAGGCGAATTCTTAAGTAAGGAACACCCGCTGCGATCAGCTCAGATGAGCCCCCAGTCAGATGAAGAATTGCCTCTGGGGCAAGGATTCCGGCGATGACAAGCAGGACTCCCAGAATAACGCCATTGTACAGCGCCACATAGGTTCGTTCGACCCCTTTTTTCATCTCGCCAGATCCATGGTTCTGTGCAACCAGATAATTGATGGTATGTCCAAAGCCTGAGCACAATGCCCAAGCATTGTACATGATGATGTTAGAGACGCCGACAGCTCCAATGGCGATTGCTCCCATTTTGCCAATCATGATTAGGTTGATCGTACCGGTTAGGGTAGATGATGCGAAGGCTAACAAAGAAGGCAAAGCTAAAGCGAGAATCACTTTCCAGTTTTTCATAGGCTGTACGTCCTTCATGTTGTGAATACGAAAACAACGTTTAGTGGTTTTTAAAGGGCTCAATCTAAAAATCAGCGGTTGACTATAAGTGTGAACAGAGCGGAGGGTCGGAGGGATTCTGGAGAAACGGTAGTGTTCGCCTTTAAAGCCCGATTTCCACCCATAAACAGCTTACAATCAGGAAATCGGGCTTTAACAGCGATCGTAAGAACCCTTCGAACCCGTAGCGGGCATCCTTCACAAACGGTCAACCGCTGATTTTGGTTTGGAGCCGTCTTTTATAGCGATTTCGATGATTATTTAACTTTTCCAGAAAACACCCACAGCTTACTACCAACAAAATTAACCAAGGTCGTGAAAACAAGGGATATCGCTTTGGCAACAAGTGCATGGAACCCCCACAC
>JAIMBU010000853.1 GCA_023511325.1 Gorillibacterium sp. | reverse complement strand
GATTTCGGAAAACAACAGCGATCGAAACCCGGTTGGACAGCCTGGCGCCTGTTCTTCTTCACCAAGTTTTTATGATCCAAAAGCGACGCAATACAGGAGCCGATCCAGCAAGCTTGGCAGCTTGCTGGATTGGCCCCTGTGATTTGCTGCGGTCACCTAGCGATACTCCTCCGGCGGCGGTGCGACTGTCTCGCGGATGACTAGATCGGTTGGGAGCATGATTTTCTTGTAATAGTGTGATGAGGCGTTGATGACATCGAACAGTAGCTTAGCCGCTTCATAGCCGAGCACCTCGAAGTGCTGCTTGACGGTGCTTAACGCGACCTTAGCGAATTTCGAGCTCTCGAAGTCGTCGAAGCCCATGAGGGAGCATTGCTCGGGGATGCGAATGCCTTTGGCCAACAGCCTATCCATTACTTCAATCGCCCGTTTGTCGTTGACGCAGAACAACGCCGTCAACTCTCCAGAGCGAATCTGTGCGGCAAGCTGCTCATAATCCAATTCCTTCTCTAGGTAAAGCCGTTCGTCATCGATCGGGAGCGAAGCGCCAGCCATGGCATTCAAATAGCCGTTATATCGTTCGATCTCCGGACTGAGATGAAAGTCGAAAGCGGCAAATCCGATTCGGCGATGTCCTTGTGCGATCAGATACTCCACGGCTTCATAAGCGCCGTCGTGATTGTTGCAGGTGACACAACTGACGGGATAGCCCGGGGGAAAACGATCGAGCATGACGAGCGGAATCGACCTTCTGCGCGACTCATCCAGGTAGCTTTTGGCTGCGCTCGGATCTGAAGAATAGATAAGCAAACCTCTAATTTCCGATTGCATGAGCTGCAGGACCAACTCACGCTCCTGTTCAAAGTCATTTTCCACAAATTCAATCACCAGCCTGCAGTTGTGCTTGCTGAGGAAGGACCGCACACCCTTCATGATTCGCAGATAGGAGCTATCATGCAGTTCTAGGCCGGAAAGGATAAAGACGACCAAATTGGAAGCTTTTTTGTCCACGACTGAGCTCTGACTGGCTACGAAGCTGCCTTTTCCTCTGATCCGGTAAATAATGCCTTCGTTAACGAGGTCTGTCAGTGCTCTCCGCACGGTAATCGAGCTGACATCCAGCATTTTGGCAAGTTCCGTTTCACTCGAAATCCGGTCATCCGCTGAGAGCTCGCTATTATCAATCTTAGCTACTATATAATCCTTCACCAATTGGTATTTTGGGGATGACGGATGGTTGGATTGCACTTGATTCACCTCAAATTGTTCCTATTTCCATAAATTATAACCGAATGGATAGGATTAGTATACTAAGTGTTCAGCGAGTTCGATGGCGACTCCATATGCAATCACAGATCCCGCTACAAAAAAAGTAATTGCAAAACCAAATATTCAGAAGTAAACTTAGTATACGTTATATATTGACTTAGTATAATAACTAGATGTAAACGGTACCAAACTTACTTTTAATGTGTGATCAGGGTGGAGGCATGGAGGTGGTCAGGACTTCAGGACAGATTCTAGCTGCAAGGATCAACGAGAGATGTAGGCGGGAGTAAGAATTTGAAGACAGATTGGGTGAGCATCATCTTAACTGGAGGGGATCAATGAACGTATACGAATTCAGCTACGAGATCAGATCCGAAGCCACGCTATAACTACAAACAGATCATGTATAAGCTGAACTTAGACGACCCGAAGCTGGGACTGTCTCCGGCGCCTGCGCCGAAGGCACCGAATCAGCAGGGGGAGCTCCGTCGAAGATCGGTGAGTGCGACAGCGAAAGGGGTGCTCTTCTTTTTTGAAGACGACTCGCGGAAAGTTACTAACGAAGCTATGGAAGCAACGTTATCTTTATCTCATGGTGTTGCCGGGCTTTCTGACCATATTGATCTTTTGTTATGTACCCATGTATGGAATTACGATCGCTTTCAAGGATTTCGATGTTTCCAAAGGCATCACCGGCAGCCCTTGGGTTGGACTCAAATACTTCAAGACTTTTTTCCATGATCCCTTGGCGTTCCGGGTGCTAAAAAACACCTTGCTGATGGGGGTGTATTCGATGCTTTGGTCCTTCCCTGCTCCCATAATTCTGGCTTTATCGCTTAATGAGCTGAGAAATAAGCATTTTAAAAAAATCGTCCAGACGGTATCCTACTTTCCTCATTTTATCTCGGTTGTCATCGTTGCTGGATTGTTGAAGGATTTTCTAGCCAGAGACGGAC
>JAIMBU010000852.1 GCA_023511325.1 Gorillibacterium sp. | reverse complement strand
GCTGGAAGAAGAGATATACTGCAGGCATCATGCTGTTGGATTTAGATAACCCCCAAAAAATCTTGGGTTTATACAAAGAGCCTTTAATTGCGCCAGATGCCATCTATGAGAAAGATGGTGGGTTCAGAAATCATGTTGTTTTCCCAGGAGGCATGATTTTGGAGGATACGGGTGAGGTGAAAATTTATTACGGGGCAGGCGATACTTACGAATGCTTAGCAAGCGCACATGTAGATGATTTACTTAGCCTATGTCTGAAGTAAACCGCGGAATGTAATCGTTTAATTTTGAATCCTGGAGGTGCAAAATCGATGGCAACAAAAAATATGAAAAAAACGTTGCGCTATTTAAATAAAAAGAAGTACCTCTATCTATTGTTATTTCCAGGTATTGTGTATTTCCTCATATTTAATTACGTCCCGATGTATGGAGTCCTAATTGCCTTTAAGGATTTTAACTTTTCCAAGGGAATCCTGCATAGTCCCTGGATCGGTTTTGAAAATTTTCGCTATATGTTCGGGCTCAGCGACTTTTACCAGGTATTCTGGAACTCCTTATATCTCAGCCTACTGAGACTGGTTTTTGGGTTTCCATTTCCGATACTCCTAGCCTTGTTTCTCAATGAAATGCGTAATCGGACCTATCAGAAGATTACGCAGACCCTGATTTATCTTCCCCACTTTATCTCTTGGGTCGTTATTGGTGGTATTCTGGTCAACTTTCTCTCGCCTTCGTGGGGGGTTCTTAACCTGTTCCTCAAGCAGGTGGGAATTGAGCCGATTTTCTTCCTAGCGGATAACAATTACTTCCGTCCCTTGATCGTATTGAGTAGCATCTGGAAGGATTCTGGCTGGGAAAGCATCATCTATCTGGCCGCGATCAGCTCGATAAATCCAGAGCTATATGAGGCCGCAGGTATTGACGGCGCAAACAGATTGCAAAGACTGTGGAGTATTACGATCCCTGGAATTAAATCAACGGTGGTCATTCTGCTTATTCTCAGACTTGGTCATATTATGGGCAACGGCTTCGAACAGATCTTCGTGCTCCAGAATCCGATGAACCTTGGGGTTTCTGAGGTGTTTGAAACCTATGCTTACCGGGTGGGAATTCTTGGCGGGCGGTTCTCCTTCGGCGCGACGGTTGGGTTATTCACTTCCGTTATCGGCTTAATTTTCTTGCTGGCAAGCAATAGGATTGCGAAATGGCTCAACGAAGAAGGCATCTGGTAGTATCGACTCAAGTAACACAGCATGTTGATAGGAGGTAGCTTCAATGAAAATCAGATCATCAGGCGATAAAGCTTTTGATGCCATTAATTATTCATTCATTACCTTGTTCGCCTTGGCTTGTTTATTCCCCTTTTTCTATGTGGCGGCGTTCTCCGTAACACCCTATACAGAATATTTACTGCATCCCTTAAAGCTCATTCCTAATCATATTGAATTTGGCGCCTACAAGCAGATCTTTCATATGTCTCAGCTGTGGACAGGGTATAAGAATACGATCATCATCACGATTATCGGGGTAGCGATCAATATTTTTCTCATGATCATTACAGCCTATCCACTCTCTAAATCGGATTTGAAGGGCAGAAATGTAATTCTTGTCCTCATTACCTTTACGATGTTTTTTAATGGCGGTTTAATTCCTAATTTCTATCTAATTAAGTCGCTACATCTATATAACACCCTTTGGAGCATGATCCTGCCAACTGCACTCGGTGCGTATAACCTGATCCTAATGAAAAACTTTATCGGGAATATACCAGTGGATCTTGAAGAATCTGCTTCAATAGACGGTGCAAATGAGATTAAAATCCTCTTTAAAATTATCGTTCCTTTATCAAAGCCAGCAATCGCGACATTCATCATCTTTCATGCGGTTACCCAATGGAATACCTTCTTTAATGCCATCATCTATACCTCCAAACGAGGTCTCTGGCCGCTGATGTTAATCGTCAGGGATATGGTAGTAGATAGTGGAGGGGTTGCCAAGGATTTAATGGATACGGGCAGCACGGGGGTTACCGAATTTACCATTAAGATGGCGATCATTATCTTCTCCACACTGCCCATTCTCTTGGTCTATCCTTTCATGCAAAAGTACTTCATGGAGGGAATTCTCGTCGGATCAATCAAGGGGTAGATTGAAAATCTACCTGTGAATCTGATTAAAGCTGCTGCACTTTGCAGTCTTAATATAAAAATTTGAAGGGGATATGAC
>JAIMBU010000851.1 GCA_023511325.1 Gorillibacterium sp. | reverse complement strand
CAAATTTCACTAACCAAGGTGATTCGTCTCGTTTGATAATTTCCTCTGCTGTAGCTATAAGATGATCAGCAGAAGCTATGAGCTGTGTTAAATGTGCTTTGTCCATTTCCATCCTCCCTTGCTTAATCATTAAAATTGCCATAACCAAACGTCTGTGGTTGTGTTGTAACCTCTGTAATACCGGCACAGACTACATCGCTCATTAGCTTTGCAAAAACAGCCATGTCGCGCTGATTAAGTCCCTCAAGCAATCTCAGTTCTTTAGCCTTTAAAGTTCTTCCGGTAGCTGCAGTTAACAGAGTTATGATTGGGTCGATCTGTTCAAGATGATGTTGCTTTTCCTGTTCAACTTCCATTTCCGTAGCTTGCTTCCGGTTCCACGCTTCCCAATCCTGATCGTCGAACCAGAAGTGTTCGCCGTGCATTTCTTCGTACAAGGATATCCAGTGTTGAAGCTCTTCTTCGTCCGTCTGGATGTTGTCGTGGCAGGCTTCGCATGTTCGTAAGGCGTTTGTCTTCACACCGCGTCCACTCCTGCCACGGGGCATTACATGATGTGTAGAGGATGCCATTCTGCCACATCCACACTGGCATTTACCCTCGGTTTCCTGAATCAATTCTGCAATCACTTTTACCGAGAATTCAGCTCGATCAGCCCGAGAAGGCCTGTCTTGATGGTGGGAGAGGATATCTTTCTTCCACTCAGGAACTTCCTTTTTCCCTTTCTTTTTTTGACCGAAGCTACTGAATGATTTTTCTTTGACCTGCTTCTCCGGCTTCCAAAAAGTTTGATGTGCCATCCTCTCCCACCACCTTTCTTTGATATTTTTCAGAATTTCATTTCCAGTTGCTGAACCTTCTCGATGCCTTTAGATTCTAGTCTTTTACTACATTTTGGGCCGTATCCGAGTCGCTTCCACTTCGGATTTTTTAGCTTCCGATGGCAGGCTTGACAGTGTTCGTATTCTTCAGGCTTCAAACTGCCTCACCCACCTTCAACTTCTGGATGTATCCTTCGCGTTCCAGAATGGTGTAATGGTCTTTCCTTTGTTCAGCTGTGCAGATCATTGGAATCAATCCATAGGCTGCGTAGAAGGCTATTGCTTCTCTTACATCTATTGGTTGGTTATCAAGCTCAGCAAGGTTTAGTCCTTTGAATGGCATTCTAAGTCTCCTTTCTATTTAGCTAAGGAAAATTTTCCTTATCAAACTTCGTGATCGTTTGGCGACCAATAATCTGATAGTGGTGCGTCATTCCTTAGCCGTTTGATGATTTCCCCTAACCAACCGATTGAATCACCTGCTAAAACTTCTATTACATCGATCGATAAACAAAAAGTCTCAACGTCATGTTCGTACTCTACTATCTGGCCATCGTTTAGTTTGATTGTTCCATTCTTCCAATCCAGATAGTTCAAGTATCCGTTGTATTCGACAACTGAGTTGATGAACAGATATTCTTCATTGCTGTTTCTGTAAACGTAGAGTAATTCTTGACGGTACGTTTTTGCTTCGAAACGTTTTAAGACAAGGTCTAAACTGCTAATTTTGTATTCCTCCAAATGCTCTTGAAGCTTTAAATGTTTTTCCTGCCCGATGCCTCCGCCGTTATCTATGACTTTCATACAATTCTCCTTTCGAAAATGGAATGTGTTGCCAACCTCCGGCTGTTACACCGGAACGCTGTCAGCCTAATGGGGTTTATAGTCGCTGACACGACTTTACTCTTCTGCTATAACGTCTCCACGGCGGCGATGTCCAATTGGTAAGAGGCGATCCTTACGACGCACCTCTCGGTACCACTGGCTTGCAGCGTTAATCTTCATTGGCACGTTCCATATTTCGAGTCTGTCAAACCAATAATGACTTCCCCAATTCCAACCCAGTGCAATTACTAACATTCAATGATCACTCCTTTAGTTTGAGGGGCTAAAACTCCTTCGTTATCAACCTTCTTGATCACACCATTCAATTACGTCAAGAAGTAGTCCATCAAAAGATTTTTCAAATGGATATTTGTTATCAAGATTGTCGTCCCAATTTTCGGATATGACCTTCATAGATTCTTTGAATTGTTCGAGAGCCTTTTTTAATAACTCATCCATAAGTGCCAACTCCTTAGTTATATATTAGATACTGGTTATATAACTAATATAACTTGATTTTATTCGCTTGTCAATATAAGTTATATAACTTATAATAAAATAAAAGGAGGGATCTATTTGGC
>JAIMBU010000850.1 GCA_023511325.1 Gorillibacterium sp. | reverse complement strand
GACCCATATAATGCCCCGTCTCTCCAGACCCGGGTTAGAAATGCAGTTAGGTTGCGCTTTACTTTTCCCCACAAGCTTGGATCATTCGGTTCAAAGACAACCCACTGGCTTCCTTCATCAAGAGATTCTTCAATATACATCAGCAAACGCCGGACGTTGACATAACTCCATTCGGAATCGGATGAAAGCGTTCGGGCTCCCCATACGCAAATTCCCTCTGGCAGCGAGCGGATGACATTGATCCCCTCTGGATTCAACAGTTCCTGTTCTGCTTTTGTCACAATCTTCTCAATGCCAACGACGGTATCCAGATAACCATCCGACGTTCCAGCAGGAGCCTTATGAACTCCACGCACAGAATCTACATAAGCATACGTGCCTGCAACGGCACCTGATGGCGGGACAAGTTTTTGCTTGCCTGTCAGTGGATCATTGATGTAGACCCACGGATAATACAAGGCACCATAGGAGGTGTTGAACGAATTACCGGAGAAGTTGCCAGCGCCTTCTTTGAATTCTTTAACTTCCATTGGGCTCAGGCCATGCGGGGGGTCAACAAGAAAGATACAATCCTTCCTGAGTTTGCAATAATTGAGCATATCCAGGATGGTACCCCGGCTGTACGCCATATCGGCAAGATCAGGGGCAGCCACAATGTTAATCCCATCGATGGTGTCGAAAGCATGAATCCCAACTCTGCTGGCGGAATCCCCCAAAAAATCAATTGGAGACATTCCATTTACGCCACCACTCAAAGACAAAGCAGTTGCATTAAATGCTGGTGTTTTCTCCATATTCTCCAATACCTCTAAATCCACCAGAGGTATTACTTTAACAAAGGCGGAAACCTCGTTGATTTTCTCTTCGAAATTGATTAGCAGCATGTTATCGAAGATTTCAACGATTTTGCCATCCTCATCTTCTCCGGCATATTCGTCGTTGAATGCGCTATCCTCCAAATACTGTACGACTACCTTGAAGCCAAACTGTTGTTTGTTGGAGGAAGGGCTAACCTTTACGGAAATTCGATTTCCCCATGCTCCTTCAGATCGTGCGTAAACCTTGAATAGATCTTCATTGTCTGTATCCTTGATCGCAAGGGCAGAGGTTTGAATATCCTTAGGAGCAGCCCTCACCACATAGCAAGATGTACCGCCTTCAGCAAAGAAGTTATACGCAGCATAGGCCAGATAACCATTCGGAATGAATTGTCCAAATTCATTGACAAACTGACTCCAATTCGTAATCAGCACAGCTTTACCGATCACGCCTTTCTCTGCAATCCCAACAAAAGCACCTACAGATGTTCCCACACCGGCGATCGGTTTGACACCACTTGATACTTCCTCTACATAAACCCCTGGTGATAAATAATTTGGCATCTCATATCCTCCTTGAATAACTGATTTTTTGTCCCTGATATCCACGAGAGCCAAGTCTTGTGAATTGATTCAGGACTAGGTTGCTGCCAATCATAACGGTTAACCTTCCATGAATCACTCCTTTCAAAGAA
This sequence comes from Gorillibacterium sp., assembly GCA_023511325.1. GTDB lineage: Bacteria > Bacillota > Bacilli > Paenibacillales > NBRC-103111 > Gorillibacterium. Next base: position 715 of record JAIMBU010000850.1, on the reverse strand, counting down.
GAAGCTCTGGATTGGTATTTACATGGGGTGAATCCCCAGATCCCTAACCTGAACCTTCGGTATCGTAATGGTCCGATCAGCAGGCAGCTTTACGGGTGACACGAGATAAGACAAACCCACCTTAGCAGCCTTTCCAGGAAAGACCTCCCACAACTGCTTGATATCCTGGATGGTCAGATTGTTGTACGATATTCTGATTTCCTCATTGCCACATGCAGCCAGATTACCTGTCAGATCACTTCCGCTTAACACTGGATGCTCATGAAAAAGCTGGAATATCCTCGCCAAAATAAGCTGTTCGGTTTCTCTGTCTTTTGCATAAGGCGTTAACAAGTAATATAAATCGAGATAGGCGGGAGGATAATAGAATTCGTCCGTGCCGCTTATTCCCTCTTTCTCACTGTTGCGCATGCTTGGGCTGTGGCTTAAGTAATACAAGCACATGGAAAGCTTCATGGTAGAACTATCGATATCACTAGGAGAGCCAAAGCTGATAAAACTATCGTCATTCAGTTCCGGGACACTCGCTTTGAGCAAGGCTTTCAAGCTTGTGCTGACATCTCTTATTACTGTACCGGTATCTATCGCCATGAATCATTCACCTCAATCAGTTTGTGATACGGATCATAATCCGTTTGGAGAAAGGTCTTTCCCAGCTTGAGATATTCCCGCTTGGCTGCCATAATAATCTGCTTCATTCCGAGCGGGCACGACT
>JAIMBU010000849.1 GCA_023511325.1 Gorillibacterium sp. | reverse complement strand
CAGGTATAATGCGTCAAGCTTGGGTAGGTGAAGGTTGATCAATCTCTTCATTAATCGGCGTTATCGGTGAGCAAGAACCAACGAGCAGAATCTTGCTTTCTCGGAGTGGCATAGTGCAAATAATCGTTGTTCGCCGGGTTATAACGATAATCCGCACGCCACAGAGGAGCGTATTGAACGATCGAACGAACCGCATAGAGAATTGCAGCTACGTCCGCGTCTGTCATAATCGGATGTAAGGATAAGCGCACCCATCCGGGCTTCTCTTTGAGATCACCGCTTTTAATGCGGGCGCGAATGCGTTCAGAGGTCGCTTTATCTAACCCAAATAAGAAATGACCGTAGGTACCGGCACAGGAACAGCCTCCGCGTGCTTGAATGCCAAAGCGATCATTCAACAAGCGGACAAATAGTGGATAATGAACGGATTCGGCGTAGAAAGATATGATGGGTTGACGCTCCTTCAGATGACCATCAAGCAGATGAATGCTATTAATCTCAGACAGTCCAGTGAACAGTTTATCAACCAGTTCCTCTTCTCTTGCTTGCATTGCATGGATTCCCATCTGATTCTTCAAAGAGATGGCTAAAGCTACCTTAGCTGCCTGCAAAAAGCCAGGAGTCCCACCATCCTCCCGCTCTTCCCTATCTTTCACATAAATACAGCCCTTCCAGCGATCCGTCCAGATCACTGTGCCGCCACCTGGATGATCTGGCGTGTTGCTCGCAGCGAGCCTGGAATCAAAGATCAGTACGCCGCTTGCACCCGGCCCACCGAGAAATTTATGCGGTGAATAATAAATCGCATCTAGCCTCTCCTCTTCCTGCTCGGGATGCATGTTAAGCTCTGTGTAGGGAGCGGATGCTGTCCAATCTACACAGACAATGCCTCCATGACGATGCATGACAGCAGCAAGCTTGTGAATATCTGGTTTAACGCCTGTTACGTTAGAGCAAGTCGTGAAGGCGCCGATCTTGTTTAGTCGATCTGGATAGAGTTGTAGTGCTTCCTCCAGCTTGCTTATACTTACACGACCCTCTTCATCTGGCTTGACAATATGAATGTCACATAGCGTTTCCTGCCAAGATAACTGGTTGGAATGATGCTCCATATGCGTGACAAAAACAATCGGTCGATCCTGTTCAGGTAGTTCAAGGTGCGCCTTCCAACCTGCTGGACCGCGCAGCCCCATCAGCCGTTGCAACTTGTTTACTGCGGCTGTCATCCCATTGCCACAAAACAAGAGGATATCATGCTCGCCTGCATGAACATGCTGCTTGATCATTCTTTTCGCCTCGTGATAAGCCTCCGTCATCGCCGCCCCGGTAGCGGTAGATTCCGTGTGTGTATTCGCTACAAGTGGTGCAAAATCACGAAGCAGCTTATGTTCAATTGGCAGATAGATCCGACCGCTTGCTGCCCAGTCGGCATATCGGATGATTTTCCAACCGTAAGGGGATCGAAACTGCCGTCCGATTCCCGCTACCTTTTGCCGATAAGGTGTAAAATATTCCTCCAAGCTTCCCTTCATAGAGGCTGGGTTGCGATCAGGCAATGGATGGTCCATCGCTTCTACCCCCTCCTTTCGCCTATGCTTCTCCAATGTATGCAAGATGGGCACCTGTGGTCATCAAGTTTTTCTTTGCAATTCAGCGATGGGGGTTATAATATCTAAGAATAACTATCGTTTTGAGAGGAGCATTTGACTATGGTCGGTAGCAATAAAGTGATCAACGGTGGTGGCGGGTTTCACCATGTAGCCATTAAAGTGGGGGATTTCGATAAGACGATAACTTTCTATACGGAATTACTGGGGTTTCAAGCGCGATTAACCTGGGGTGAAGGGGATGGACGCGGCGCCCTATTGGATACGGGCGATGGGAATTATCTTGAGGTTTTTGCCGGTGGATTAGTGGGTACGAAGCCATCAGGTGGCTTTTTTCATATTGCTTTGCGTACCGATGATGTTGATGGTTTGATTGAACGAGTTAGACAAGCCGGCGCAGAGATTACTACGGAACCGAAAGATGCCATTATTCAAGGAGAAGTGCCTACTCCAATCCGTATAGCCTTCTTTAATGGGCCTGATGGTGAAAGCATCGAGTTGTTTACCTGCACGGGCGAAAACCAGCTATAAGCCTTGGTGTGCAATGACCTTCTTGATGCCTGCATGTACTGAAAGGCTCTTCCATTCGGGAGAGCCTTTCACCTTGTAAGCACCCTTCAGA
>JAIMBU010000848.1 GCA_023511325.1 Gorillibacterium sp. | reverse complement strand
GGAAAAGTCGGAGAGCAATTTCGATTAATGGAAGAATTAGGACGTCTGAACAGAATAAATCAATTCGGTCAAATGGCTGCAGGTATTAGTCACGAGGTGCGAAATCCCATGACAACGGTTCGTGGCTTTTTGCAGTTGTTAATGAACAAGTTTGAGTATGCAAGTGATTCTCACTACTTTGCACTAATGATAAGTGAACTGGATCGTGCTAATGACATGTTGAGCAATTTCCTTTCCATGACAAAAGGTCATGAGGGGACATTCGTTGAAGCGAGCTTGAAAAATGCATTCGATGCCATATTTCCCCTGTTGGAGGCGGATGCGTTAATGATGGGTAAGCAATTGAAGTTAATGTACAATCCGGTGCCTAACGTAAGATTTAGTTTCAAGGAAATCCAGCAGGTATTACTTAACTTTGTGCGAAATGGTCTAGATGCTACCCCTGTAGGCAAAAAGGTGACAGTTGAGATATTCCAACGTGATAAACGAGTGGGTTTCTCTGTGAAAGACGAAGGCAGCGGTATACCGGAGGAGATATTGAGCCAATTAGGAACGCCTTTTCTTACAACCAAAACTGGGGGGACGGGTCTGGGTCTGTCCATCTGCTTTGATATTGCCAGAAGGCACAATGCTAAATTGGAAGTTAGTAGTGGGAACGAAGGGGCTACTTTTACCTTTATCTTCGACGGAGATTATTGATATGTGTCATGCAATAGACAGCTTATTTTCATAGGATGTTCTGATGCTGAAATAATACACTGATCCCCATTTTTCACAGTAGACTTTGTCTTATCGGCATGCTACCTTAACTCTCGACAATGACTACAGAGGGGTAACAGACGATGATGCAGCCTTGGTTTCAAGAAGCTAAATTGGGAATCATTATTCATTGGGGCATTTATGCCGTCCAGGGAATATCAGAGTCATGGTCGTTTTATAACCGTGAAATTGATTATGACACGTACATGGCTCAAATAGCCGGTTTTACCGCAGAACGGTATGATCCCGAACAATGGGCAGATCTATTCCTCCGAGCCGGAGCGCGTTATGCAATATTGACGACGAAACATCATGATGGGGTCGCCTTATTCGATACGGCGCTTAGTAAACTCAGCACGACGAAGCCTGCGCCTGCTGAACGCGACTTGGTTGGACCTTATGCAGCTGCGATGAGGGAAAAGGGAATACGGGTTGGGTTCTATTTCTCCCATCTCGACTGGTCGCATCCCGATTACGCCTCGTTAGCTTGGTTTGGCCCTGACGGAGAACAAGATCTCACCACGAATCCATACAGCTACAGTCATTCGGGAGATGATCTGGAGCGTTGGGGACGCTTCCTCATCTTTCACCGGGGCCAGCTACGGGAGCTGATGACTAACTATGGGCAAGTTGATCTACTGTGGTTCGACGGCGAATGGGAACGCAGCGCTGAGCAGTGGCAGATGGGGGAGCTTCGCGATAATCTACATGGTTATCATCCGGAGGTCATTCTCAATTCGCGCATGTACGGGCACGGGGATTATGAAACACCCGAACAGGGCCTGCCGATTCAGGCTCCGGATGGGCCTTGGGAGCTCTGCATGACGATCAATGATTCATGGGGTTATCAGCCCGATGACCATCATTATAAGTCCGTTCGGCAAATTGTAACCACATTTGCCGAATGCATCGGTAAGGGTGGCAACCTGCTTCTCGGCGTGGGACCGCTGGCGGATGGTACGTTTGATCCTCGCCAAGAACATGTGCTTGAGGAGTTAGGCGCTTGGATACATAAACATGAAGAGGCGGTTTATTCAACCGAACGTGGCCTGCCACCTGGGTATGTCTACGGAGCGACAACGCTTTCTAAGGATAAAACCTTACTCTATGTTTTCCTATTTGATCGCCCTTGGGAGTCCTTTGCAATAAAAGGAATTCTCAATGGAATCGTCGATGTCGAGGTTGTCGGCAGGGGAACGAGGCTGAAGCATGAAGTCGTCGGTGGAGCTCCGTGGCTGGGCGTGCCCGGCACCTTATGGGTCAATCTACCGGAAGTAGAGCTGGACCCACTCACAACCGTGATTCGCATCCGACTGGATAGCCCTCTGGAACTTTATTTCGGAAAAGGCAAGGTCATAACTTCAAACTGAGTACCAACCTATATCTGGAGTGTTCAGCAACCTCTAAATAGTGGCATGATGTCCTGTCGTTATGTAGTGCGTTTATACATTAAATTAGCAGTGTCATTGGCAC
>JAIMBU010000847.1 GCA_023511325.1 Gorillibacterium sp. | reverse complement strand
GATGTGAAGCAATTTTTAAAGCGTGCTTTTTGCTGTCTGCGTCAAAGTTCAGCATACCCAAACCTTCATCGCTTTTTTTGGCTTAATCCGCAAAAAGAAGTGTGCAAGTCATGATCCGCAAAAATCATTCGCAATTCTCGTTGCTGCTCACAACGAAGAGCAAGTAATCGGAGCGCTTCTGGAGAATTTGAAGACGCTGGATTATCCGAAGGAACTCTACGATGTATTCGTCATTGCCGATAACTGCTCGGATAACACGGCTCAGATTTCAAACCGCCATGGTGTCCGTGCCTTCGAACGACATGACTTGAGTAAGCGTGGCAAGGGTTTTGGGATTGAATGGATGCTTCGGGAATTATGGAAGCTTTCGCGTTCCTACGATGCTGTCGTCATGTTTGATGCCGATAATCTGGTTGCTCAGGATTACCTGATACACATGAATAATGATCTCTGCAATGGCTCACGAGTTATTCAGGCTTATCTGGATACGAAAAATCCACATGATTCGTGGATAACGTCCGCTTATGCTGTTTCTTATTGGTATTGCAATCGCCTGTGGCAACTTGCACGTACCAATCTTGGATTGGCTAACTATCTCGGTGGTACGGGCATGTGTTTTGAGTCAAAGCTGCTTAAAGAGATCGGCTTGGGTGCCACTAGCCTGGTTGAGGATTTGGAGTTTACCATGCGTTGCGTTAAGCGAGGGATTTATCCGACCTTTAACTACGATGCAAGGGTCTACGATGAGAAGCCACTGACCTTCAGGGCTTCCTGGAATCAACGTCTGCGCTGGATGCAAGGACATTTTGATGTAGCACGTCGGTACTTCTTTCCGTTGCTATGGCAAGGTCTTAAAGAGCGCAGTTGGGCTAAGCTTGATACAGCTCTCTATGCACTGAACGTATATACAGTACTAATTACGGGGAGTGTTACAGCGATCCTGTACGTCGATATGCTTCTTCCTGGAACGCCAAGTCTGACGTCGATTTATCTTCATATTCCGCTGGTCATGCTTGCTCTGGGCTTTCTCAGTGTCATCCAGTTTCCGATTGCGATGATTCTGGAAAAAGCACCGCTTAGAATAGTTAAATCTTTGATTAGCTTGCCGATCTATCTGATTTCCTGGTATCCACTGACCTTCTATGCGTTCTTCACGCAGAACAATAAGCAGTGGAGTCACACTCAGCATACGCGGGTTATTCGCATCGATGAGGTCCAAAAACAAGCAAGCTAAAAGAAGCTTTACAGTGTTGCTTAGATAATAAACTTAGTAGTTGACAGCAGCAAACCCAAATGTTATATTATTCAAGTGTGTTTTGACGAAGAAGAAGCGCCCGCTTCTCACCTGTCTGACAATAGTCGGCTGGTTACATGGACCCGTGAACATTTAATGTGGAGCTATGGAGATGTGGGTTTTTATACCGCATCTCCTTTTGTTATTTAATGTCAATGTTATATACACACTTTTCGAATAAACACTTAAACGGAGGTGGAAGGCAATTAGTAAGGACCATATGATTAACGACGAGATCCGTGTGAAGGAAGTACGTTTAATCGGCCCAGAAAGTGAACAACTGGGAATTATTCCAATCCGCGAAGCGATGCAAATGGCGATGGACGCGAATCTTGATCTAGTAAACGTGGCTCCACAGGCGAAACCGCCGGTATGTCGCATTATGGATTACGGCAAGTTCCGTTATGAGATGCAGAAGAAGGACAAGGAAGCTCGTAAGAACCAGAAAGTTGTTGAGCTGAAGGAAGTCCGGTTCAGTGCAACGATTGATGAACATGATTTTCAAACCAAACTTCGTAATGTTGTTAAGTTTTTAAATGATGAGGATAAAGTGAAATGTTCGGTCCGTTTTCGTGGACGGGAAATCACTCATGCTTCGATTGGCCAGCGTGTGCTGGAACGGGTAGCGGAAGATGTGAAGGAAATTTGCGTGATTGAGCGCAGACCGAAACTTGAAGGCCGCAGCATGATTATGATCCTGTCGCCGAAATAGGCGAACCCGACGCTATTACCATAACTAGTTCTAGGAGGATACATTCAAAATGCCTAAAATGAAAACCAACCGCTCAGCAGCCAAGCGCTTTACAAGAACCGGCTCTGGCAAACTCAAAAGAAACCAAGCTTTCAAGCGCCATATGCTGGAAAGCAAGTCTCCTGGACAAAAACGCAAGTTACGCGGAAGTGTATTGGTTTCATCTTCTGATGTGAAACGCATTAAGAAC
>JAIMBU010000846.1 GCA_023511325.1 Gorillibacterium sp. | reverse complement strand
CTTTTATTGTATATACTATAGTTTGTTTAACTGGGATGGGTTTAGTCCTAACATCGATTTCCATGGCCTGCAGAATTATGCTGAGGCCTTGATAGATAAACAGTTTCTGCATGCGGTCAGAGTTACGATCTTGTATACGGCGATCACGACGCTTCTCATCAATGTGTTAGGTCTTCTGTTTGCCACATTATTGAATCAATCTGGACTGATTACCCGATTTTATCGTTCGGTGTTTTTCTTTCCCATGTTGTTAAGCTCTGTTGTAGTCGGTTTTTTATGGCAGACGATACTGAACTACAATGGAATTTTGAACACAGTTCTGAATGCCTTAGGAGTGAACAGCATCGAGTTCTTTAGTAATGGAACAACAGCATTGCTGACACTGATAGGGATTACGATCTGGCACTCGCTCGGCTTCGTTATCGTTATTTACTTAGCTGGCCTGCAGACGGTACCGCATGAACTTACGGAGGCAGCTACAATTGATGGAGCAACCCGCTGGCAAACGTATCGAAATGTAACCTTTCCACTCATTGCCCCAGCTTTCACGATGAATATGATTTTTGCCATTACGGGTGGAATGAAAGAATACGATAAGATAGCAACAGTGACCAATGGTGGACCGGCGGGCCTTACAGAGACAGTCGCTTTCAGAATCGTCAAAGAAGCATTTGTGGCCAATAATTTTGGCTACGCATCTGCCATGGCAGTTATTATGCTAGTTCTTGTCACGACTGTATCCATTACCTGCACAATGTATCTTCGTCGTAGGGAGGACCGTCTCATATGATTAAGCAGGACTCCAAAGTATTCAATGGATTTAGACATATTTTTCTGGCATTGCTTTCGTTAGTTCTGCTTGTTCCGTTTTATCTTGTTGTCGTGAATGTATTTAAATCGAAGGAGAAAATCGTTAGCAACCCGATGTCACTCCCCGGTTCGGGCTTTACCTTCGACAACCTGATCAACGTAGCAGTTTCGCCATCCTTCAAGATTATGCGGGCTTACGGCAACAGCTTCCTGATTACAGCTGTCTCCATTGCGTTTATTGTACTTTTTGCGACAATGATGTCTTATGTCATCGCCCGAAGCTCTTCTCGATTGATGAAAGCCATTTATTACGTCTTGCTGACCGGACTCATGATTCCACCGCAGGTTCTCCTGCTTCCTCTCGTGAAGCTACTCACGAAGGTTAATCTTATGTTTACCTTTCAAGGCTTAATCTTCTATAACATCGCATGGTATTTGCCTTTTTCGGTATTTATCTATACCGGGTTCATAAGAACAATTTCCACACAGCTGGATGAATCAGCGAAGATGGAAGGCGCGGGGCCGTTTAAGATTTTCTGGCGCATCATCTTCCCTTTGCTCCACCCTGCTACGGCATCTGTAGTTATCTTCTTGTTTCTGTGGATTTGGAACGATTTTATCAACCCGCTGATCATATTGGGAACCAAGGGTGGTTATACGGTCACGACGGGAATCTTCATGGCAGTAGGCAAGTACAATGCAAATTGGGATCAAGTATTCTCGCTGATGTTTTTGGCTTCCTTCCCGGTACTCATCATGTATTTGTTCATGCAAAGATTTATTATTTCAGGTCTTACGGATGGCGCAATTAAGGGGTAAAACTTGCAGGGAAAAGCAATTACGATTAAAGACGAGCCTTCACAGAATAATGTGACAGCTCGTTTTTTAGTTTAGGGATTTATTAGGCAAATAAGGTCATTTGCATAATTAGGTCAACCAGTAATTACGGGTCATATTTTCAATGGCCGCTATTAAGGATTGATAAGAAATAATAATTGAATCTATCCATGGATAATCTACATTTTTCTGGCTATTTCACCCGGAAAAGATATAATATTAAAATGTATATTAATACCATCAAATAACTTTAGTGGAGAAACCTGCCTATGATACCTCATCAATATTGGGACTATTTCCATCTCTCCCCTGGCGGTGTTTCGATCGCTACCGATTCAACGTGCAAGGAGATCCTACATAACCAAAAGGCGGCAAGTTTGCTCAGAATTAAATCAGGGGAGAATTTCTCTCATTCAGCAGAGAACCCTCCAAATGTTAAAGTTCTAAAGGACGGGATTCAGCTCCTTCCCAACGAGTTGCCTATTCAGCGATCTGCAGCTTCAGGAATTAAGGTGTCCAGTGAGGTTCTAGAGTTTGTCTGGGAAGATGGCAGGCAGAATTTCTCGTCATGGAACTCACAGCCCATTTTTG
>JAIMBU010000084.1 GCA_023511325.1 Gorillibacterium sp. | reverse complement strand
AGCTTACTTTTTGAATCAGTACCTAGAGAGCGGTGATACTGAGATTCTAAATAGGATGTATAGCCAATTGCAGGGTACCAATGCCTGGACTAAGGACCACTATGGGCAATGGGAGCTGTTGTACAAGCTCAACCAAATTCTACCTGAAGAGCGCAAGATTCATGTAGTTGGTATTGACGTGGAGTTTCAATATCTGACCGCCTTGGCTTATATGGCAGAGGTCCTTCCCGATCGTGAATTACCGCAAGAAATACGTGAGCCTATTGCGAGGATCATAAAAGCCTCGCAGAGCAACCCTTCATTAGAGGACGTGGAGAAGTTGAGTAGGGACATTCACCAGGATATCCAGGAACAAGAGGCTTTGTATGACGCCTACTTAGGGGAAGCATTTTTTGGCTTTCGGCTAGTTAATGATAATGTCCTCCACATGCTGGAGGCGAATAACAGCGGCGCAGCCTTCAATCAAACCCGAGATCTATACATAATGAATAATTTTGCTGAAATTTATCCAACGTTAACGGCTGAATCTAGCTTTTATGGACAGTGGGGCTTGAAACATATTTTTCAGGGCGAGCAAGAGGGTATCAGATGGCTAAGTGGTCTCATTGATAAACAAATTCCTGAGCTGCAGGGGAAGGTACTGTCGATCGGCTATGCTTATGAGAACTGTATCGCTCTTCTGAGAATGGGGATGGAGTATAAGCCGGTTCGCTTCGATACATTGGAGGACGCTCCTTATATAAACCATGTTTGGAGTCCCTTTGCCGAGGGTCATCCTTATACATTGTTTCGCCTGAACGGTAAAAATTCGCCTTTCGCCAAGCAGCTTCTTTGGCCGTTGAACCAAGAATCGGGTATGCCACCTTTGGAGGGTGTGACGACCGATTATATTCAGTATCTTGTGGTCATTAGAGATTCGCCAGCTAGCAAACCGTTGAACCAGTAATTCAAGACATACTGACTAAACTTAACTTTTACAGACTGTCAAGAAAGTCCTTTTCAAGCCGAACGAAGAGAAGATGGAGGAAAATGAGCATGCGTATGAGAAATTGCTGAGAGTAAATTCTTGAAAAAAGAGAGGGTTATCCCCTTTTGTGCCAGATGACACGCAATCTTCTTGAGATTCTAGGCAATGGTCATGCCAACTCTTTGCAGTTGGCATGACCGCTCGCTTCTTTCAGTCCTTGACCATCCCAACTCTTTGCAGGTTGGCATGACCACTCGCTACTATAGAATAACTGTAAAAGGTACAGTTTAACTATCAAAAACTCACCTTTTTCCTTACCTACCTGCAAAAGGTACATCTATTTAAGCCCATTTCGTCCCAATGCGGCTAAATCAACCGAATTAGATGTAGGAAATGCAGTTAGATTCTTCTAGGAAGCTAAGAGCACTGAATTAGATGTAGGAAATGCAGTTAGCATCCTCCGCTGGGCTGAAGATGTTGATTAGAAGTAGGGTTTCTAGATGGTTGATATAACTGTTTAGCCTGTAACCTTATTAGTAAGGGCCGAGTTAAGTTGAGATATTCTCGAATCGGCTAATTTCTCGACAGTCTGAACTTTTAAAGATAAAGGATTCTATCCCTATGAAAAAGACCGCTGTTCTCCCACCTGTAAGCAGGCGGAGAGAACAGCGGTCTTCATGACGTTATTAGTGAAGGCTAAGCTAATTACTCTTTATATTCGCGTATGATTAGCGCAGCGAGTTATTCTGACTTATCCTTATCGTCCTTTTCAGGAGCAGGTTCAAGATCAGGAAGTTGCGTGACATAGCTGTCGGAGAGATTAAGCAGGTGAAGCGCTCGATTGTACTCGTCTTGGGTAACTCCCGAATCCTTGATAAAGCCATCAGCAAGCGGGTATTGAGTGCCATCCTCATAGCTGCTTCCTGGGATGAACAAACCATTATTGCTGAGCAGAGAGCCTGTAGGCAGATAGTAACGCTGCGGAAGTAGGTTGCTCTTCTGGTTCAACAAATCCTGACCGAAATGCAGGTGATCATCAAGTGAGACACCTGTCAGGTTGGCGATGGTTGGCATAATATCAATCTCTCCACCCATCTGCTTAAATTCAATGGGAGATGTGATGCCTGGGGAAGCAATAATAAAGGGAATATTAAACATATCAGCGAAGCCATAGTCACGGCCAACAAGTTTATCTAATAATTCCTTTTCGTTGCTCTCTAAGGAGTACATGGGTAGGCCGACATGATCACCATAGATCAAGAGGATGCTGTCCTCCCAGAGACCGTCTGCCTTTAATTGTTCGATGAATTTACCAAGGGCATAATCCGCATAGCTTTGAGCCCGCAGGTAGTTGCCAACAAAGTTATCCTGATATTCCTCGGGCAGTGTGATCTTATCTTTCTCTGCTGGGGTTGTAAAAGGATGATGTGCAGTCATCGAGATGACCTGGACATAAAACGGCTTGCCGGTTTCACTCATTTTTTTCAATTCAGCCGAAGTTTTGGCATAGAGTACCTCATCCGATGAGCCGAAGAACACGGTGTCCTCGGTGCCAAAGAAGGCTTGATCATAATAGCGATTAAAGCCAAGTGCTTTGTAAAGACCGCTTCGGTTCCAGAATTCCACTACATTCGTATGGAAGGTTGCCGTATCATAGCCTTGGGCCTGCATGAGCTTCGGCATACTTGGAAGCTCTTTATTCGCATAAGACATGGTGGCCGCACCACGACGCGGAATGTAAAAGGAGGTATTGGAAACAAACTCTGCATCCGAAGTATTGCCCTGCCCAACCTGTTGGTAGAAGTTAGAGAAATAAAAATTTTCTTTAACCAGCTTGTTAAGGTTAGGGGTGACCTCTTGACCATCTACCTTCAGGTCGATGAGGAAATTCTGTAGGGATTCCATCTGTAACACGATGACGTTCTTCTTCTTGCCAGCTTGCCAGTATTGCGGACTAGCAGGATCGGTAATTCCCTTTGCCTGATTGATAACACCTTGGTTGATATCCTGCAGACTAATCGGCTTCTGCTGTTCATCATCGGCAAGAATCGTATAAGCCTCATAGCCGATAATGCCCATCTGCTCAGCTTTCTTCAGCTCGCTCATACTTGCCCGGTTGGGAAGAATATTAAACAAACAGAGAAACACCGAGATCGCGAATAGAGCGGTAACCACTCCACGTTTTTCCTTGACAGCAGCGTATTTCTTCCATATTGGAGCCTTCTTGCTGCGGAGTAGATAGACGGTTAAGACGACAACGTCGAGAAAAAGCAATAGATAATAGGGCTGAAGTAACGAGAAAACACTATTCTTGACAGCGGTGACTTGGTTTACTTGCTCTAGCGCATGGTAGGTTGCAATAACACCATAATATTTATAGTACATGACAACGGAGAAGAACAGGCCAGTAACGAGCAAGTTAATTCCCAAATAGATTCCTAACTTACGCTTTGTAGCGAGCCATTCAACCAGGCAGAACAGAATCCAGATTACTGGCATTTCTGTTAGTAATATATTCAGTAGGGTACCATTATCGTTGAACAGAACAATCCAAGCTAGATAGCTTTTGAGAATCATAATGATAGAGAAAAAGATGAACGGTTTTGCAAGAATACGACGAAGCTTAAGTAGATAAGACATCTCAACATGACTCCTTTCGAAATAAACAGGCTTACAGCGCGCAATAGTCTGTAGGCCTTATGCACAGATGAATAAAGGTCTTTCCCATTATGCTCTGCTGGAAGTCAATTGTCAAAAGGTAGTTAGCGGAACTTATCTTCAATAATTACTGGAAACGGCGGATCGCCGGAACGGCAAGGATGCCAATAATGGTAACAATCCCGATGGAGGAGAAGATAGCAATGGTTGGAATACCACCGATGACTTCAGCCAGCCAACCGATCAGAATATAACCGATGGGCAAGAGTGCAAACGATCCAAGCATGTCCAGACTAGCCACACGTCCAAAGGCCTCCGGCGGGACGAGCTCCTGTAAACTTGTTTCCCAAATCAGTCCGAAGATCATAATGCCGAAGCCCTCAAGTGTGAATAGTGCAGCGAGACCAGCAGCGGATGGAACGAGGGTCATCGTGAACAGCGCGATTCCACTTAGCAACGCACCTCCGTAGGCAAGGAGTCCGCGATGGCGCCAACGGGGGCGGGAACCAAAGACGGCAGCAGCAAGAATAGCTCCTACACCCGAGCAAGTGACAGCATAGCCGTACAGTCTGGGATCAAAGCCATGATGGATTTTGAATAGCCAAGGAATGAGCACAGCCGTTACACCAGCAAAGCATATGTTGATAAAAGAAAAGGCGAGGATGGTAATCCATAGCCAAGGGTGGCTGCGGAGAATCAAGATACCCTCGGTAAAATCCTTCTTCCACGAGCTGGAAGGGGTAGACGGCTTATCACTGGAAGCCGCAATCGCACTTGCGGCAGTGTTGCTATCCTCGGGGTTAGCTTCATTCGTTGGAGAGGGCTGGGCTGTTTTGGAGAAGGGATTCACCAACCTGCGGCGCAATAAGCCAAGGCAGCAAAAGGAAATGGCATAAGTCAGCGCATCCAGTCCAAAGCCGAAGCCAGCCGAAGCAAACGTCAGCAGCAGTCCTCCAATGCTCGGACCCATCAGCCGGATCCCTTGATTGCCGAGCTGGGAGACAGCATTGGCTGCGTTGCGAATGTCAGGTGTAAACACCTGAGCCCGTACCGCTGCATAGGCAGGATGGAAGATCCCATCCATCAGGCCATACAGACCCACCAGTACATAGAGAATCCCCATGCTGATATGGTCGGTAAAAGCGAACGTCGCTGCTGCAGCCATGATGAGAAAACGAGCGAGGTCAGAGAGCAGCATCAGCCGGATACGATCATACCGGTCAACCATGAAGCCCGATAATGGCAAAGCCAATACAATGAATAGCATGTAAACCGATAGGATGAGACCTGCAGACAGGGTTGAGCCCGTAAGGGAAAGCACGACGAGGGGCAGAATCGTGGTGGTAATCGAGCTTCCCAGTACTGAAACCAGTTGACCCAGCCAAAGACAAGGAAATGTCCGTGAATTTGTAAACGGCAAGGTAAAATTACGTAGGGGGTGAGGCGGTTTGGTCTCGCCTTCCAATAAGGGTTGCATCAGTTGCCTCCTTCAGGTCATTGGATCGGTAACTTCATAATGGGCAAGCTGGATTCCAGAGGAGGGTGAAAATATCCGCGGTAAGACTATGACGAGCTCTCCTCGTGCACTCTACCAAGTGTGATCGAGATGCCGTATTCGTCACCACTCGTCTGTCTGTTCTCCCAGCGTGACAAAAGGTCATCGAATTCTGCCAGCAGCTCGACTCGTTCCGCATCAGATAAGTAGAGGCGGGTAGCAAAACGGTTTTTTGATTTGTCTTGGATGAATTGATATTCAGGGAAATCAGCGGCACGAAACATGGAACCGATCGAGCGATAGTACTTCTCTACAACGCCGCCCACAATCTGGGTTCCTACTAACTTAAGCAGTCCGCCATCATATAGCTTTTGAATATGATAGTGGACATTTCCAGGAGTCTTTTGTAGCAAGTCGGCGACCTGCTTGGAGGTGCGGGCTTCGTCCTCAAGAACGCGGAGGATTCTAATGCGCAACGCGCTGTGAAGAAGCTTGCTCTGTTCCGCAGTAATCGTAACGGGCTCAGTCCGATGTTTATTGTCCATAATTGAATCGGAATCTCCTTTAATCTGTTTTACAGAATGATCTGGATTACAGATTGAATATAAGCATAATGCAAGCGTCTGTCAATAAGTATTTTGGAATGGTATACTGAGATCGATAATGACGAACATACGTTCTTTCTTATATAAAATAATTTGGTGGGTGATTGTGTGGCCGAGACTGTACGTATCTCTGCAAGAAAGCTAGTGGAATATGTATACCTAACGGGTAGTATCGAATCCGGTTTTAAGCATGCGGTGGCGCTTCAAGAAGGGACGAAGGCTCATCAGCAGGTGCAGAAGCATTACAAGGATGGCGATGGCAGAGAGGTTTCTTTGAAGACGGAGCTTCTATATGAAGAAGTTGTCTTTAACCTCGAGGGTCGTGCAGATGGGATTTTGTTTCATGAAGGCGACATGCCTACAATTGATGAGATCAAATCTACATCCGGTGATCTTTCCTATATAGCTGAAGAGACTTATCCCGTTCATTGGGCCCAAGCCCAATGTTATGCCTACATGTATGCGGTTAAGGAGGGCTTGCCCTCTATGCGAGTACAACTCACGTATTATCAAATTCAGACTGAAGAAATGAAGCGATTCGAACGGGTTTATTCCTTGGATGCGCTGACAGAGCACATCTGGGAGATGGTGCGAGGTTATGCGCCTCGGGCTTTTGTCGAGCTGCGGCACAGTCGGGAGCGAGATGCCAGCATCAAAGCGCTTAGCTTCCCTTATGAAGCATACCGCCGCGGTCAGCGGGCTTTCGCTGGGGCGGTATACAAGACGCATCTGGATAGCCGAAGACTCTTCGCTGGGGCACCAACAGGAATGGGCAAGACGATGTCCACACTTTTTCCGACGATCAAAGCGATTGGGGAGGGGGTGCTGCGGCGTTTGTTCTATTTGACCGCGAAGACCTTGACGCGGACGGCTGCTGAAGAGGCGATCTCGCTGATGGAGCAGAAGGGGCTGCATATGTGGAGCGTGACTTTGACGGCTAAAGATAAGATCTGCTTTCAAGTTAAAGTGGATTGCCGCAAAGAAAGCTGTCCATTCGCAGATGGTCATTATGATCGGTTGAACGGTGCACTTCTTGATTTACTAACGAATGAAACACGGTTGAATCGGAGTGTAATTGAAGCTTATGCTCGTAAGCATCGGGTATGTCCCTTTGAATTCGCTCTTGATGCCGCTTATGCGGCAGATGTTGTGGTCTGCGATTATAACTATATTTTCGATCCTCGCGTTTCACTCAAGCGGCTTTGGGAGGAAGAGAAGCGGCATACTGCCTTACTTATTGATGAAGCTCACAACCTAGTCGATCGGGCGCGGGAGATGTACTCTGCTGAGGTGGCTAAGGCTGCTTTTCTGGCGTTACAGCGTACCTATAAAGGAAGGAATCACGGACTCTATGCGGCTGCACATGCGATAAATCACTTCCTAATTAAAGTGAAAAAAGATTACACTGCAACAAACTCGAGCACTGCTACTCAAGCAGACGGAGGTTTAGGTGTGAACGGTATGAACGCCATAAGGAGAACACACGCACAAGTGAACCGCGAACTGCCGCAGGAGCTGGTTGAACTACTGACCGCATTCCTGATCGTGGCCGAGCGAGAGCTTGCGTCAGGCAATGCCGGAGCAATAGCACCAACAGGAATAGAGGGGACAGAAGGGACAGTGCAACTGCTGGATATTTATTTTGCGGTGCGCCACTTTGTCCGGATTGCCGCCGATTATGATGAACGTTATGTGACGATTACGGAATTGGTTAAAGGAGAGCTAAGCGTTAAGCTATTCTGCCTAGATCCTTCGCGGTTGCTTCAGAAAGCAGGGAAGGGTTTTCGCTCTACCGTCTTTTTCTCGGCTACCTTAGCGCCGCTTTCTTATTTTCAGGATTTGTTGGGAGGTGAGCCGGAGGATTATGCCGTGTCCTTCCCTTCCCCTTTTTATCAGGAGCAATTAAGTGTCTTCATCAGCCCACTTTCTACACGCTATCGGGACCGGGAGCATACCAAGGAACGGATCGCTGCGCAGCTTGTCGATTTAACTCAGCAACATCTGGGTAATTATCTTGTATTCTTCCCATCCTATGATTACATGTTTGGAGTACTTGCGTCGTTCATGAAGTATGAGCTAGACGCAGAGGTTATCGTGCAGAATAATCACATGTCGGAGGAGGAACGTCAGGCATACCTAGCGGCGTTTCACGAAGGGCGGCAAAGACCACTGATTGGTTTTGCTGTTATGGGGGGTATCTTCGGTGAAAGTATTGACTTGACAGGCGAGAGACTAACCGGTGTGATCATCGTTGGGGTTGGATTGCCGCAAATCGGAACGGAGCGAGATATTATTCGGACGTACTTTGACGAGGTAGGAAAAAACGGCTACGATTACGCCTATGTGTATCCAGGAATGAATAAGGTACTTCAGGCGGGAGGACGCCTCATTCGGACCAAAACAGACCAGGGAACGCTCATGCTGGTGGATGATCGTTTTCTTCAGCCTAAATATCAGATGTTGATACCAGAGGAATGGAAACCCGCAACGATTCTTCGTTAAGCTACTGGAGCGTTAACAGACACCGATGGCGTCAAACTTTGGGGAATGTCATTCCCTATGG
>JAIMBU010000845.1 GCA_023511325.1 Gorillibacterium sp. | reverse complement strand
GGTCGATCGTTGGTCGATTAAGAAAGTCGTGATCATAGCTGGAATTGGTCGAGGAACAGTTGTATTTACAACAGGCCTGCTGTATTTTTATGGGCTACTTGAGCCATGGCACTTATTCGTGTTTGCTGTACTCAGTTCATCCTTCGAAGCCTTCTCCTCCCCTGCGGAAATGTCACTCGTTCCTAAAGTGCTACCCAAAGCCCTGCTGTTAAAGGGCAACTCGATCACGAGCATCGCCTCGAGAATAGCTGAAATGATCGGACTTGGTGCTGCTGGCACGATCATCGCTTGGTTTGGAACGAGCACCGCCCTGTGGATTGATGCGGCAACCTTTTTCACTGCTGCGATCTTCATGAGTTTTCTCTCCCTACGCAAAAACCAGCAGCCAGCTTCTCTTGAGCAAACTGTGCCAGCAATTGACTCGCCCTCATCCGAATCTAGCACCGCTGCGATCTCCGAGTCCGATATCCATATAAACGCGAAGTCAGATTCCAAAACCGACTTAGCGCCCAGCAACCGTCAACTTGTTCGTACATATTGGAA
The DNA here is from genome assembly GCA_023511325.1 of Gorillibacterium sp. GTDB lineage: Bacteria > Bacillota > Bacilli > Paenibacillales > NBRC-103111 > Gorillibacterium. The sequence goes on along the minus strand of JAIMBU010000845.1, from coordinate 1,696 downwards.
TGAACTCAAGGAAGGTTTTAGCTGTATTAAGCAGAACACCTTGATTCTAACTGCGGCATTGCTAGCTGCGTTTGTTAACTTCTGCCTTGCACCTTTAGAAGTATTGATGACTATCTATGTAAAGGATTCATTGCATAGCGGACCAACAGGCCTGAGTATTCTCTCTATTGCCATGACAGTGGGGATGATTGGGGGGGGACTGATCACAAGTAAATGGGGATCCATTCCACGGAAAAGCACACTGATTCTCGGTGGGATCCTACTGGTTGGCGTAAGCTGTGCTATGCTGAGCATACCGCCGCTTATGGTCGGTGTGCACGGGTTAATCAGTGCAGCAATGCTGATGTTCGTGATTGGCAATGCCATTACCATAGCATCGGTACCCATTAGCTCTTACTTGATGGAAGCAACGCCGGAGGGAATGCTTGGCCGTGTTGGTTCGTTGACCAACATGCTCTGTCTAAGCGCTATGCCACTTGGCGGTGCAATGGCTGGTGCCATAGCTGAAGGAGTCTCCGTTGCTACAATATATAGCTTAATGGGTGTCCTCATTTTGTTGCCAACCTCATTACTTTTTCGCTATAAAAGCTTTCGGCGTATATAATAGAGGAAAGCCATAACTGCGAAAGGCAGGAGCCCCTCTTCCAATGGACAAGGAAACCATCGTCTTAAAAACAATAGATGAGATCAAAATCTATAGTGACCCCTACCGCCTGAGTATATTGCATGCATTTAACCGTTTGGGCCGACCCGCCACTGTAAAAGAAGTGGCTGATTCAATGGGTGAAGCACCGGGAAAGGTGTATTATCATGTAAAAAAGCTGGAGCAGGTTGGCATTGTTTGGGTGGAGGAAACCCGCTCGATCAACGGCATCATTGCCAAATACTATGCTCTTTTTAAAGGTGAAATCAGCATCCTTCAGAAGGAGTTTGAGCCTGCCCTACATGAGGTGTATTTGTCCGAAACCAGGAAGCTGGTTGGAGGAATATTTAATACGACGCGCGACAAATATTTATCTCGCCTTTCTAAGGATAAGCACCTCAAAGGCAATTTTATTAATCGAACGTTGTTCATGACTGAAGAGAATGCAGTGGATTTATTTGCTCATATTGAGCAGATGCTTAATGACTATACGCAGCCAGCAGATTTTCCCGGGACAATGCCGTATGATTTTTTCGGAGCGATAATGATTGATGGAGTGACCCCTGATAAGGTCGTGGATGGTCAAACTGTAGATTCCTTGGAAGTAAATAACCAAACAACAGATCCCAAAAATACCGATGAGAGTAGGAGCGAGTTATAGAATGTTTGACCCAACTGTATTTGAAAATTTAAAGGTAGCCATTGAGAATCATGTTTATGATTTAGACAATCTGGAGCATAAGGTTCTGATTAACAACCGGATCGATCGGATGGAAATGTCTGTGATGTCGCGTGAATTTGCCCTCCGATTCATCTTGGCGGAGCAAGAACAAGTTACGGCTGAGATTCGACTTCTCGCATCTGTTAAAGATTTAGCCAACGAGATTCTGGAAATACCAAATGAAAAGCCAGCTTGTACATTATGCTTGAGCTTTGAGATGCCAATCAAGGATGTAGCTCGGCAATGCTCAGAGGTCGATCTGATTATGCATAAGTTTTGGGATCCTGAGCTCAAACCTACGCAAACCCTAAGTTTTATTTATGGTGCGGAGC
>JAIMBU010000844.1 GCA_023511325.1 Gorillibacterium sp. | reverse complement strand
GCAGAAAATCCTTCGGTGAGCGAATTCGATACATCGGCACATCAATCCACAGCTCTTCAAAATCATCCATGACATCCTCGTCAAAGTAATCAGGAATGCCCGAGCAGTGAGTTAACAAATGCCGAACCGTCACCCCTGGATCAAATAGTGGAAAGGAAAATTCAAGACATTCCGATAGCAACGAGTCAAAGGAAATCAACCCCTTTTCGACCAATTGAGAAATGGCAACAGCCGTAAATAACTTACATCCAGATGCGATGCTAAACCTCGTATCCATTGTGTTGTAAATTTGTTCGCTGCGGTTCGCCTGTCCATACGACCGTCCGTAGATTTCAGCTTGGTTCTGATGAATGCTGACAACACCGGAAAAATGGTTGCTTTCCGCATAATCCGCAATTTTACGAGGAAGCTCAGCTACATCTAATTCATTGATAAATTCACTCCTCTTTAACCCTTGTCTTGACGCTTCCACTCACTTTAAATCAAAGGTGCGTGCATAAGACTTAAGTTTATTGTATGCCCGACAAGAAAAGCTTACAAGGGAAAGAACTGCTTATAAATGAACTGTGCCCATTTGTTAGATGCTTTAACGCTGTGCTTCTTCAGGATGACGACGGAATTTATAATATTGATTATACCGCACGATGAATATCGTGATCAGCACGATGCAAAAAATAACATAAGTGGCGATCAGTAACCGAACATCCAAATCTGGAAATAAAATCGCCGCACTGATGATGCCAAACAACCAGATATGTGATAAATTCCCGATAATGTTAGACCATACATAGGTGAGTGGCTTCATCTTGGTAACCGCACTGATGAAGGAAATCAGATTATTAGGCATGATCGGAATCGTTCTCAGGAAAATGATCGCCCATCCTCCATAGAGCTGAATCTGATGTTGCCATTTATCATACTTTTTCATTTTGCTCAACCATCTTTTGCTAAACCAGTCGGCAAATATATATTTACAAAGCACATAAACCACTACGGCAGAAACAACACCTACCAACCAACTGGAAAGTAAACCATTGTAGATCCCCAATATCGAAACTTGGAGCATGATGAGCGTTGCAAAAGGAAAAAAGCCGAACAATCCTTGGATGATACCAAGCGGGATTGTGATGAGCAGAATCCAGTAGCCTTCTAGCCCAGTGCTTTCAAACAGCAGATCGATCCAATCGTTAATTTGTCCTGACATTTCAGGTTGGCTCCATTCACTTTCAAATATTAGTTAACTAACTATAAGCACTGCTGCAAAAGCTTGTCAAATTAATGTGATGATGATTCATTAGCTTAAAGAGCAACAAACCACTGCATATTCGCAATCTCTGGAAACATGTTAACTTAACTACAAGCAAGTTAGGTGTATCCATTGAAATTCCACCTCATGGAGCAGCATTGTATAAAATCTCTTAGGTAATCGTTGATTTGTTCGTACTCATACGATCAACAAGTAAAATATTCTCACATTTAATGTTAGAGTCTTTTACTTGTTGTGCTAGCCCTATAAAACCTGCTAGGATAAAAGAAAAGTCGATACAAGAAGGGGGAGTTGGTTTTGAGTAAGCAATCATCTCCATACGCGATTTATGGATTTCGTTTTTTTGAGACGTCGCCCACTCCCCAATATGGTCTGTATGCGGTTGGCTATGAGCGTATCACCTCACCCACTTATGAATGGGATGGGAGCAACCGGAGTGATGGTCCACTGTATCTGTTCCAATACACAAAATCCGGCTCAGGACTGCTTAATATGGATGGGCAGACTCACCGAGTGGAGCCTGGCTCCGCCTTTCTGCTGGAGATTCCCAGCAATCACCGCTATTATTACCCTAGCTCAGAAGAGCCATGGGAGTTCTACTTTATGCTTTTTCGGCCTGATGGTTTACAAGAGGAGTGGGCACGTATTAAAAAGCGACTTGGGTTCCTGCCCCAAATCTCGTCGGAGCAATCCGTTATTCATCTGCTTGAGCAGATTTATCATGAAGCTAGGAATGGCGCTATCGCTGATGCCTACCGCGCTTCATCAGCGGTTTATCGCTTTATCATGGAGCTCGGGAGGTACAGCGCTAACCAACATCTGGAGGCTGTGGATTGGCCACCGCCGATCAAGCAAGCCGCCGAGTGGATGAAAGCCCATCTGGCCTCACTGCAGAATCTAGATGATATTTGTCAGCAAGCGGGTTTGTCCAAATATCATTTTATTCGCCGCTTCTCCCAATCAACGGGATACAGTCC
>JAIMBU010000843.1 GCA_023511325.1 Gorillibacterium sp. | reverse complement strand
ACACTGACAACTTCAGTTAACGGCGAAGATTTACTGATTTCCACCTGGCCTTCCATTTTCCTCCCCCTGAATATAAAAATTTTTCAAAAAAATGAAATATGGAGGCAGTTTCAAGCTAAAATCCCGGAAATGTTTTACTGGGGTGCAGGGCTTGCAGCTGTTGTTCTCATTTCTGATGTTCTCGTATCCCGATTTGTCCCTGAGGATGTGTCGGATGATGGGGGCATCAATGATATGATGTTTGGCAATAGGCCTTTGTGGCATATTATTCTTATTTGCCTAGTTGTCGCATTTTGCGAAGAAATCTTGTTTCGGGGAGCCATCCAGCACGCCTTTGGGGCCTATTGGACAAGCATACTATTCGCTGCAATCCATGTTCGGTATCTACAGCATTGGCTAATGACAGGACTTGTGTTTTTAATCAGCTATGGCTTGGGTTTTATCTACGTTCATACAGGTACGCTTTGGGCTCCTGTTTTTGCCCATTTCCTCATCGACTTAGTCATGGGCTGTATAATCCGCTATAGGGACAAGGAAGAGAAGGATGCCATTCAATAACAAGAAAAGACTTTCCAGCCCTGATAAATGGGGCAGGAAAGTCTTTTTTGTCAGCAATGTACATTCTGATCACGTGAATTGGCATGCTTATTATGGTTGTGATGTCGTCTCAATCGTATTGGGATCAACAAAGGAGTAGCCCTCACCCTCAAGTGTGTCGAGGAGATTGTCCAGACCTTCAGCAGTCCATGCTAATTCATGCATCAGAATATTTGAGCCCTTATGGAGCATTTTCTGAACATTCTCGACAATGAGTTGTGGTTTGTTTGTTGCATTTTTAGGTAAATCCCAATCCAGTGAACCGTTGGACCAGTTCATTCGCAGCATTCCTTCTTGTTTAACGACTGCAAGAACATGCTCACTCCCAATGCCATGTGGTGGACGGAAGAAAACTGGAGAGCTTCCGGTAAGTTCTTTTACTTGTGATTGTACCTCGGTGATCTGATAATCAACCTCTTTATTCGTTAGCTCTGAAAGATCAACATGATCGTAGGAATGATTACCAATGATTTGTCCGCGTTCATGAATCAATTTCAGCAATTCAGGATGCTCTTTAATCCGGTAGCCATTGACGAAGAAAATTGCTTTTGCTTTATGTTTATCTAAGGTGTCGAGAATCGGGACTAAAGTTTCAAGTGCTTTTGGACCGTCATCAAAGGTTAACAGTACAACTTTTTTGTTTCCATCTTCTTTAATCGGAATAATATCGTAATTGCTGTTCATTCGGTAAGTTATTTCAACCTGTGGTTCGGGCGATGGACTCGGTGATTCAGTTGGTGAAGGTGACGGTGTCAATAGGTTAGGTGTAGTTGCAACTGCTGATTCAGAGGGAAGAGTAGTCTGAATGGATGAAGGAAGAGATGAATTAGTGGGCAAGGTAGAATTTCCTGAACACGCAGAAAGCAGGAGCGACAGTGCTGTAGCTGTACTCAGTACAAAAATCATTTTTTTCATTAAAATCACCTTTTGTCTAAATTGTAGTTGGTAAATAATTATTTTCTTTAGTATAACACACAGAGAGCCAATCTACAGGAGGGCATATTTCCTGCATTTCCTTATTTTCACGTGCATACGACGCATTCTCTGGTAAATGCTAGTTAGGTATCAATCCCAATGATGAGGAGGGGAACAAATGCGAATGAGTGGGTTTCTAATCGGAGGATTGGTTGGTGCAGCAGCAGCCACTTACTTTAGTCGGGGTAATAAAATTTCTGGTATGATGCCGAATGTGGCCATGTCCGGCATTGGCACTTCTGTTGGAAAAGCAATGAGCGCGATGATTACTGGCAGTAATAAGACGCAGAACAACTCTGCTCAGAAAAACAATCAACCTTCGGGCAATCAAGATCCAAGATCACTTGGCTTGGATAAAGTGAGCGAGCTTGTGAGTAAGGATTCTTTTGTTAAAGCACAGGTCAATGGGATCCTGAGTGAAAACGCAGTGACTGAGCATATGGTCCGCTAATCTCTCAGGAAAAATAACACAATTCCGATTGGGGATTGTGTTATTTTTCTTGACGGAGCAAGCAGTTTATCTATTCGAAAACACAAGACCGTTTTCCAAAAGAATAGAAGCCATGATATAATAGTTCTATCCCTCTTAAATGGAAGTGCGGATGCTTTTCACCAAACTCGTCGGCATTCATAACCTGTTAATAAAAGCTCGCCGTGCGGGATGCCCGTATTT
>JAIMBU010000842.1 GCA_023511325.1 Gorillibacterium sp. | reverse complement strand
GAATTGGGATACCTTTATCCGATACCTGGTCATCGTCAACCTGCAGCTCATCTTGACGTACTCAAGGTTGCCCATCACGGCAGCAAAAGCTCATCAACCGCAGAATGGCTTTCCTATTGGCAGCCACAAATCGCTGTTATTTCTGTGGGCAAAGCTAACACATACAAGCATCCAGCGCCGGATGTTATCCAACGTCTTGAGCAGGCTGGAGCAGAGATTTATCGTACCGACCTTCATGGTGAAATTCAGATGTGGGTGGACAAGAGTGGAATAACAGTAAAATCAAAGCTCAAATGATGGTTTGAGAAAGTAGAACAAGGATCTAATAATATATTCTTAATATATGCAACCTTTTGCGCTTGTCATGCGTCTGAGGGTTGCAAGAGAGGGGGACCCCCGTGGTAGCGCCTGAATTAATCAAAGCGGCACAGGCGGGAGACCGAGAAGCCCTTATCAGCCTTTTGCGTGAAATAGAAGCTCATGTCTATCGGACCGCGTTTTATACACTAAATAATGAGCAAGATGCCCTAGATGCTTCACAGGAAGCACTTATTCGAATTTATCAGAAGATTGGTACTTATGAAGAACGAGCGCAATTCAAAACATGGGTTGGCCGGATCGTTACGAATATTTGTATTGATAAGTTTCGCAGAACCAAGCCTACCGTATCCATTGATGAGCACGAGATGGTATTTGCCGCAGCAAGCTTTGTCGAGGATGATGTGATGTCTGCTTTTGCGGCCAAAGATATTGTGGAGGCCATTGGGACGCTTCCGGAGCAGCATCGAGCGGTTATTATGCTGAGGTATGTGCAGGATTTCAGCTATGCTGAAATTGCGGAATCACTTGATCTTCCGATTAACACGGTGAAATCTTATTTATTCCGAGCCAGGCAGCAACTTCAGACATTATTACAGGATTATCAGAAAGGTGGTGTTCGGGGATGAGTTGTTCCGAGATGACGGAACTAATGCAGAGACATTTGGATCATGATTTAACAGAGGTAGAGCAGCAGTTCATGTTTTCCCATTTCAACAGCTGCCCCGAATGCGTGTCTTTATTTGAACGATTAGAGCGGGTATCTCTCGAGCTGGAATCATTACCAGCCGTTAATCCACCGTATAGCATCGTGGACATGATTCTTCCACTGCTTGATTTAGACACGCAGGAAATCAAGGGACAAGAAGTGGGTAAGGTGCCTGCTCCTAAACAGCATGAACCAGCAGTCGTTATTCCGTTTATGCGGAGAAAGTTTCTATCTAAACTGGTTTATGGAAGTACAGCAGCGGCAGCACTAGTGCTCGGTGTCTTCCTGTTTCAAGGGACAGATGCAGGCCTTAAAGACGCGAGTGGGTTAAGCTCTCCTGCAGCCGAAAGAGAAACTTTCGAGTTGTCGGGAGGAGCGGATCAAGTCAATGGCACAGATAAGGGAATGGTTACACCGGACTCCAGCAATCCTGCTTTAAAAAAATCGCCGGCTTCCTCTGACGCAGTGCCCTTAGTTACGCCAGACAGTTTGAGCTTTGGAGCTATGCCTTTGGTTGATGAACGGCGGATGGATGTTAAGAATCAGTATGGCACGGCATCACCAACCACTGACGGAACCTCTTTAAAGAAAGACCAACAGGAAATGAATGACTCTGCCAATACTCAGGACGGTAGCACTTCGAATACCGGAGATGAATCAATAGATGTAGATACCACTGCTTCTAGTGATGATGGATCAAAGGATAGAGGGATTCAAGATTCATTTGCGGGCTCAGGGGCTTTTGCCGAACCAGCAAAGGTCAGTTCTGACAATAAGGTGCTCTTCACTCCACAAGATTCCATTGTCCAAGGTTTGGATAGTCAGGGCTTTGCTACCAGTGATACGGACTATCTTTTATCTACCAATGAGAAGCATGAAGCGGTAGTTGAGAATCAGCGTGTATTAATTCGTAGCAGGTTTGGCGAGATCGTTTTCCTATCGCCTACGGTGTGGGCTGCGAGTGATACCATCCAGCTATCCGAATGGCTTAACGATTTCCAACTGCTCTATCAAGTGGAGAAGAGAGATGGAACGGTGCTACAGTATTTGATTGACATCAGTTTGAAGGTTGAAACGAAAAAATAAATCCTCTGAGTTTAAGCGCATTTCGTAGATTGCTGCATATACTTAAGAAGAGAGCATAAGCTTTGAAGAAGTGTATAGCCGCTCACGGGGAAAGTTTCTAGAGCTTTCAACCGAGTGTTTATATAAAGGGAC
>JAIMBU010000841.1 GCA_023511325.1 Gorillibacterium sp. | reverse complement strand
GTAAAGACCGCTGCCAAAACTTATTTCGGTGTGGAGGAATTAAAAGATCTGACGCTTTGGCAAATGGCTACCCTGGCGGCAATGCCTAAAGCACCATCGACTTATAATCCAATAAAGAGTCCAGAGAAATCGCTGCAGCGCCGTCAAGTTGTTCTGCAACTGATGTACAGTGAAGGATACATTACCAAGGAACAGATGGATGAAGCTTACACAGTAGAGTATGACATCTCGATGAGCAGTAAAAGCAGTAGCAATACGGATAGTACCTACGATACCTTCAAAGATTATGTCGTTCAAGAAGCTTATGATAAGTATCAGATCGAGGAAGACAAGCTTTCTCGTGGCGGCTACAAAATTTATACGACTGTGGATGCTGGAGCCCAGCAGATTATGGCCGATACCTATAAAAACGACGATTATTTCCAGGAAGATATGAACGGCGAGCAAATGCAAAGTAGCATGGTCATTGTCGACAATGCAACCGGAGGGCTTGTTGCTCTGATCGGAGGCAGAGATTATGCGTCCAAGATGACCTTTAACCGCGCTACGAACAAAGAGCGTTCGCCAGGTTCGACCATAAAACCGCTTGTCGTTTATGGACCAGCACTAGAGACAGGCGAATACAACGCCTATTCGAAACTGAATGATAGTCTGACGGATTTTAATGGTTATAAGCCGCGGAACGTCGGTGATAATTACCAAGGTGAAGTCACACTCGGCTACGCCGTGAAGAAATCGAAGAACGTTCCTGCTGTTTCTCTCCTCAATGAGATTACAGTCAAAACAGGAAAGCAATTCGCCTCAAATCTAGGTATTGAATTTGATAAAACAGACAATAACTTGGCTATAGCGCTCGGCGGGATGGCTCATGGGGTTTCTCCGTTGCAGATGGCACGTGCTTACAGTGCCTTCCCCAACAATGGTGTGCTGCGAGAAAGTCATGCGATAGTCAAAATTGTCGATTATGATGGCAAAGAGGTTTATACCTACAAAGGTAAATCAAAGCAAGTGATGAAAGCTCAAACCGCTTGGGATATGACGCAGATTCTCAAAGGCGTTATTCAAAAGGATGGTACCGGGGTCAAAGCCATGATGAACCGACCGGTAGCAGGGAAGACCGGCTCTACTCAGGTGCCGATCGATGGCTTGGAGAAATATAATAAGGATCTGTGGTTTGCCGGATATACCTCTCAGTGGACAGCGGCGGTATGGATGGGCTTTGATAAGACAGACAAAGACCACTACATCACCATGTCGAGCGGTGGCGCTGCCGTCATTTTTAAGGCAGTTATGGAAAAGGCACTTGCTGAATATCAGGTGAAGGACTTTACCCGTCCTGATGGTGTGAAGGAGACACAGGCGCCCTCCTCAGAGATAACCGATCTGACCTTAACGTATATTCCCGAGACAACGAGAGTTGGTTTAAAGTGGACGCCAATTAATCCAGAGGACTCCTATCGAGTGCTCCGTAAGGAGGCATTGGAAGCGGACTTTACGCCCTTGCAAGAGATTGGTAACGTAAAGGAATTTGAAGATCAGACGGTTCTTCCGGGTGGTACTTATCAGTATTACGTCATTCCCTTTGATCCTAAGACCTCTAAAGAAGGGAGTCCTTCTAATACCGTAAATGTTGTTATTCCACCGGATGCAGGCGAGCTGTCGCCGTCACCTAGTGAGACACCTTTGGAGAGTCCTACGGCTACGCCAACGGATGAAGGGCAGGTTAATCCTTCGGAATCGATTAATCCGGACCAATCACCCACGGATGGAAACCCGGAAGTAACCCCAACTCCGTCGCCAACGGAAGGTGGCAGCATAGAACCGTCTTCTACACCAAGTCCGACAAATGCGGATACCATTAACAATTCATCCATAAGTCAGGATGCTGCATAGCTAAAGTTGAACGATGAAGGGGCAGATTTCTTTCATGAATAATTATAAGCGAATCATTACCTTGATCCTTTCAGTGAGTCTACTTGCTACGCTTATGGTAGCCTGTGGCAAGCAGCAGGAAGAGGTTAACAGTGCTGGAACTTGGTCCAAGGCACCCAAAATGGACATTGATACATCGAAGACTTATCAGGCCATATTTGAGACAAACGAAGGTAATTTTACCATTGATTTATTTGCCGCTGATGCTCCCGGAACCGTAAATAATTTTATTTTTCTGGCTAAGCAACATTATTATGACGGAGTGACCTTCCATCGAATCATTGAGGATTTCATGATTCAAGGCGGCGATCCAA
>JAIMBU010000840.1 GCA_023511325.1 Gorillibacterium sp. | reverse complement strand
ATCAAAGACCAATGCGTATTAAGAATATGAATATTCTTGAAAATAATCATCAATGGCAGCAACGTAGCCTGCATGGGAATCATCATCCCCATCATAAAAATCATCATGATGATATTACCATAACGCCACCGGAAGCGGGAGATGGCATAAGCTACCATGGAGCTAAGCAAAATAACACAAATCATCGTGAAACCTGTAACAAATACACTATTGGATAGATATTTCAGGTAGCTCCCCGCTTGGAAAGCCTCTTTGTAGTTGTGCCATTGTATTACCTTAGGAAAAGAGAAAAATTTCCCGCTTAGGATCTCTTCATTGGTTTTTAGAGAATAAAGCAGCAGCCACAAAAGTGGATACAATTGAGTGAGCACAGGAATCGCAAAAAGAAGATACACGAGTCCTTTTTTAACATACTTCATAATCGTGCACTCCCTTCTAGCTAACTTTCCGTTCGATCCGACTGAATAAGTAGTTGATACATAAGGTAAACACTAGACAAACAACGACGAGGAAGACAGCAATCGCACTTCCGTACCCATATTTCATCGACAGGAACGAGCTGTTGTACATATGAGTGGAAATAACGTCTGTGGCATGAGCAGGACCTCCAGCTGTCATGACCATAACGAGGTCAAAGGCTTGCAAGGAACCGATGAAAGCCAGAATAACCGATATCTTAAAAATCGGTACGATCAGGGGCAACGTGATATAACGATCCGCTTTGAAACCATCAGCCCCATCAATCTTAGCCGCTTCATAAATTTCAGACGGAAGATTCTGAATTCCAGTAAATTGAATCAAGAGATGATAACCAAAGTACTGCCATAGTGACACTAAATAGAGCGAGTACATGGCAATCTTAGGTTCGGTTAACCAATTGTGTGTCCAGCTGTCCAAACCTAGGGAGACCAATACACCATTAAGCATCCCGCCCACAGATAACGGATCATAGATCGTTTTCCACAGTTGACCAATAATTACAACGGACAAGATAACCGGTGTAAAGTAGATCGATACGAGCGTATTCCCTTTTTTGATATAGCGATTAAGCAGGATTGCCATCAGCAAGCAAAGTGGAATCTCCAGCATAGAAGCAACGGCGTAAAGCATGCTCCTCCGTACAGAAGGCCAAAAGTAAGCATCATGGAAAAACATGTTTTTAAAATTATCTAACCCAATAAAAGTTTTAGTATCCGTTAGTCCGTTCCAATCCATCGTGCCTGTGTATAAAGAAACAATGATCGGTATAAATACCAGGCAGATATAGAGCAATAGACACGGCAATACGAAGACGGCTATTGTACGTGCAGGCACCTTCAAAACTTTCACGGTTTCCGCCTCCTTTACTCAAATTCAATGCGAAGAAGCGTTTACGCTTCTTCGCATTGTGTCAAAGACTTGACTTATTTACCTTTGTTGGCATCAAATGCATCTTGGTGCTCTTTTACCACTTGTGCTGTATCTGTTTTTTGAATGAACAGGTTTTGAATACTGCTTAAGTGACCTTGAGCTGTTGCAGGATTCAGCGTGTTATCAAAGGCTAAGTCTCCGCCTTTAACATTATTGAACAGTTCAGCAATATTGATTGCCAGGTCAGAGTAACCAGCGGCCTTCAGGTCACCATCAACCTTTTGACCAAGACCTACAGCATTTTTCAGTTCGAATTGTTTTTTAGGCAGGTTCAGGGTGAAGAAGTTTAAGAAATCTTTTGTTTCTTGCAGGTGAGGACTGTTAGCAGAGACTGCGAAGCCGCTACCTGGTGCCAACATGAATTCATTTGGATCGCCTTTACCGTTAACTGTTGGGAATTGGAATGCTCCAACTTTACCAGCAACGGAGGATGCATCAACTGCTCCTGTTTCCCACGAACCGATTACCCACATAGCCGCTTTTCCGGATTTGAAGATGTTACCACCGGCATTAGCATCAATAGAGGTTGCACCGTCAGGGAAAGCGCCTGCTTGAACCAAAGCTTGGAACGCATCTACTGCTTCTACGAATGCAGGATCAGCGAAGGTTTTCTTCTCATTGAGGATATCCGTTAAGAAACCAGGACCACCATTCGTCCGAAGCAGAACGTTCATGAAGAGGAATGATCCAGTCCATGAGTCTTTTTCGCCGATTGCTAGAGGAGTAATGCCTTTGGCCTTCAAAGTTTTAACATCGGCCAGAAGTTCATCAAAGGTAGTTGGTGTGTTTGCAATTCCAGCTTGAGCGAACAAGTCTTTGTTGTAGTATACAACTTCGATGT
>JAIMBU010000839.1 GCA_023511325.1 Gorillibacterium sp. | reverse complement strand
CCCCTAAGGTGACGGTCGGTATTCCCGCCATGAATACCTTTATTCGTGACAGTCTGCCTGCTGCCCCACCAACGGCTAGTGTGAATCCCCTGCAAATCTGGCTTTTGATCGGCACGATCCTCTGGTGCATCGGTATCGCCACGCTGCTTTTTTACAGCATCATCTCTTTGATTCGATTAAAACGTCAAATCGCCACCGCCATTCGGCTCAAGGATAATGTGTTTGAGTCTGACCGGATTCGCTCTCCTTTTGTGCTGGGCTTTATTCATCCGCGCATTTATCTCCCCTTTGGGCTTAGCGCGAAGGAACAAGCTTATATTCTGAAGCATGAAGCCTATCATGTAAAACGCAAAGACCCCCTTATCAAGGTGTTTGGTTTTTTGCTGCTTGCTATCCACTGGTTTAATCCGCTGGTTTGGCTGGCATTTGCCTGGATGACAAGAGATATGGAGATGAGCTGTGATGAGAAGGTGCTGGACAGAGCCGATGCGAGCATGGCCAAAGATTACAGCAGGTCGCTGCTTGCTTTTGCCACAAACCGACGTTTCCCGGTAGCAGGACCTCTTGCTTTTGGAGAATCTGCAATTGGAAAGCGTGTGAAGAATATTCTTCATTTTCAAAAGCCGAAAAAAGGGGTGACTTTGCTTGCCACGACTGCCTGCATCCTGGTGATCGCCTCCTGTGCCTTCAACCCAATGGCGAAGCTGTCACCGAAAGAGTCGGAAGCGCTGTACGGCCAATATGAGTTTCAAAAGCAGGTGTACATGAACCCGCTCAGCTCCTTTATCGCCCTGGATGGATTTAAAGAATCCTATACCCTCTCGGAAGACACCTTGGTGATTAGTGATCAAGCGGGCAATGAACAAAGCATTCCAGTTCGATATGAACGAGTTGCAGTAGACGAGCAGGGTTTGAAGAATAGCTTTAGCATAGATGTCGGCACTCCCGACTTAACCCAGTTCAAGGATCGAATTCAATATACACTGAACGAGGCTTCTTCCAGCGGTCCTTCCTATCGACTCTATTTAATGAATGATGAGATATGGATTGCCCGAATGAAAAATGACAAAATATGGAGCATCTATCAAATCGCTAAGGTTGATCCTGCACGCCAAATCGGAGTCACACCGCCGCCAAGCGTTAACAAGGAAGCATCAATCACAGGAACAACGGACGGTGTGGAGGCTTTCTTAGCCCTGCAAAAGAATTTCAAGTCTGGTTATGACACGGATAAATGCTTCAACATTACGCCAGCAGCAGTCAAAGAGAACTCAGATTATAAGATTTTTAAGTATGCAGCCTCAAGCGCTTCCTTCCTGCTCTACGACGGGAAGGTTTATCCGCTGGGTGAGTGGTTTGGAGGATCAGGTGTAACCAGTATCAAGCTTGCTGATCTGGATGAGGATGGGCAAAACGAATTGTATTTTACCTATTCATGGGGATCTGGCCTTAACCGTTCCTATGCTGCCTATTTCAACCCGACAACCCAGCAAGTAACGACGTTTTCCTCTGCCCATCTCAATAAAGATCTCATGGTAGTCGATAACGGTAGCGGCGGCCTAGCGCTATATGAGGCTTCCTTTACCAGTATGGATAGTTTTGTAAACATTGAGATGAAGGCTACGAAGCATATTTCGGATATTGTTTTCAAAGAGGGACAAATCACACTAGATCCTAACTCTCTATGATGAACAGCATCTCTAGCCATATGAATGAGACAGAAGTAGGGCAGGGCAACTCCAGCGAGTCGCCCTGCCCTGCTTCTGTTATGCCCTGCAAGCGCTGGACGATGGTGTTTTCAGTTCACGCACTCCATGGGGAGTGCGACAGCATGCCGGTGAGAGGATTATCAGTGAATGAATAATTATTTCCATTATAATTGAAATATATTTTTGCACTCTGGAGGTCTTTATATGGCTTGTAATAACAACATCAAATGTACGTGTACATATACTTCCTGTTCCCACCATGGCAAATGCTGCGAATGTGTTGCTTACCACAGAAGAAGTAGAGTGGATCACACCACCCATCTCCCTGGCGCATCCGCTCGATGATGGAACTGCCGTTGGGGTCGCCCCCTCTTTAGCGGAGACTGCTGAAGGGCTGGAGCGAGACGCCGGGCGATGGCGGCCATCCGTTCGCCCGGCTGGGCCGCCCGCCTGCGATGTCGACAAGTCCGGAATCCCGGACTTGTCTTTTCTGTTCTCTTTTCGGATTCTCCTTTGGATTCTCCTTTGGATTCTCCATTGGAT
>JAIMBU010000838.1 GCA_023511325.1 Gorillibacterium sp. | reverse complement strand
ACCAAGAGCATATAGGATCGTGGACGCTACATCGCGGGTATGTCCTCCGGTTAGCAGCTTCTCCCCTTCATCCCCCCTGGCTACTGTGCGACCTGATGCTGCAATAAACATCGTCGTCGCCAATTGTCCATCCTGTCCATGATGCTTGGCACGAGCTAACGTTCCCCCTGCTCGTAGCGATCCCCCTCCATGATCGGCAACCAACAAGAGCAGCGTATCCTCTAGCAGCCCAGCTTGCTGTAAGGTAGCTTGAATGGCCCCTACCTTTGCGTCCACCTTCTCCAGCGCCTGGTAATATTTACGCGAATACCAACCATGCGCATGCCCCGCATTATCAACCTCGTCCAGTACCATAAAGATCAGAGAGGAGTCTTTAGCGTTGCCATTTCCCACGTAATCCTTAAACTGCCGCAGCAAAGATTCGTCTGTACCAAAGTGAAGGCTTACACCTGCTGCCGGCTCCATATGCCCATTGCCAATATTCCTCCAGTGAGCGAAGGATGCCAGCTTTCGCTCTGGATAGGCCTTACGCAGCTTGCTGAACACAGTGGGATAAGGTGAGGCTTCGTCATAATACATTTTTCCACTGATGCGATTATTGATTTTATGTTTGGTATAATCAACACCCGTCAGCATAGCACCCCAATTGGGAGAGGAATACGAGGGCAAGGTTGAATGTGCCGAATAACTGACTGCACCGGATTCAATGATTCGACGGATATTGGGAATGGCGTAGCGATCACCTACCTCGGTCATTTGAGAAGCCAAGGTTGCAAAATAAGGTGCCTTGGCACTTACCGAAATACCTGCCCCATCCAGTCCAATAACGACAACTCGTTTATAAGGTGAATAATGACTCGTATTTGCAATTTGTTGCTGCTCCTCGACCGAAAGCTTGCCCGCAAGTGCCAAATCTCCGATGGTTACCATCCCATCCCCACTCAGATCCGCTACCGGTTTGGGCTCAATCGTCACCCGTTCCTTTTCGGTAAAAAAATGCTCTTTAGGCAACCGTTGCCCCCAAACATAAAAGTCTGCTCCTGCCACCGTGAAGTCACCTTGACCTTGCGGCGCTTTGGCTCGGAAGTAGAGCTCACAAATTTTCGATACACGATATTCACCGGGTTTAGCCGAACGAAAGTAACGCCCTCCATTTATTTTCAGATTGAGCCGCCCTGGCTCGGTTAATGCAGGTCCAGCCAAATTGGTAGCGCGGACGAATTCAAATAACCTGCGGTCATAGCGAATCTCCGCCTCAATTAAGTCGATGGACGTGTCCATATCTGGAGTTCTTAAATGGAGATTTAAGCGAAACTCGGCTCCCTGACTCGTCTGTTCAGCACCTATCAAGGCTAATGTACCATTGAACTGCTCACCTAATGGATTATCCATAGTTTGTATTAGCCGTAAATCAGCAGTTGAACTAGGCTTGGTACTTGCCGCCTCTACCTTTCCATAACCAGAAGAAGGTACCACCGTGCCAATACATAACAAGATGATTCCCATGGATAAGCACACCGCTTTGCTGGTTCTAATCCTCATACTGTCTCTCCTCCTATCCATGCGATTTTTCCCTGATCGCGAGAAATTATCCATAGCTGACAGAATGAGAAATGGTCTTGGCCTGTGAAAGCCTAAAGAGCTTAACCTAAGCGCAAAAAAGAAGCTGACGCAAGTGAAAAGCGTCAGCCTCGAAACGAACAAAGTCCATGATTTAATTTTTGCTCAGATACAGATTAACCTTGACTGCCGATGAACAGGTAGCGCAGAACGATCAGCACCGCAAGCACCCACATCAACCAGTGAACCTTATATTTCGAGTTTTTGTCACGCAGGTTGGCGACAGTAGCGAGAATAACATAGGACAGGATACCAAAGGAGATTCCGTTAGCGATGTTATAAGTAAATGGCATGAGGGTAATGGTGAAGAAAGCCGGGATACCCACAACCAAATCTTGAAAATCAATTTCTTTAACGGACTGCATCATCAGCACACCAACAACAATAAGGGCTGCTGCAGTTGCGCCGCCAGGAATCAAGGAAATAAACGGGGCGAGGAACAGGGCAAGCAGGAAGCAGATACCTGTTGTAATTGCCGTAAGCCCTGTACGACCACCCTCTGCAACACCTGCAGAGCTTTCAACAAAAGCTGTTGTCGTGCTTGTTCCAAGTAATGCGCCACCACTAACTGCGATGGCATCAACCAGCATCGCTTTACCAACGATCTTGCGGCCTTCCTCGGGATTCTTCATAAA
>JAIMBU010000837.1 GCA_023511325.1 Gorillibacterium sp. | reverse complement strand
GGTTATGTATTGATCAGTGTGGTTGGAGCAATCTTTGTAACCAATGGAAGGATTTCTGTTGGTGATATTCAAGCGTTTATCTCCTATTCCAAGCAGTTCACTCAGCCGATTCTGCAAACAGCGAACATTGCCAATATTCTGCAATCAACGGTTGCCTCAGCGGAACGAGTATTCGAGATTCTCGATGAGGAAGAGCAGATTGCCGACCGTACGGATGCAAAAATGATTAATGCTCCGAAAGGCAATGTCAAATTCGAGCATGTGAAATTTGGTTATAAGGAAGATGCTCCACTCATCGCAGATATGAACATTGATGTCAAACAGGGGCAGACGGTGGCTATTGTTGGGCCAACGGGTGCTGGTAAGACAACCTTGGTTAATCTGTTGATGCGCTTCTATGAAATTAATGAAGGAAAAATTACCGTTGATGGCGTAGACATCCGTGAACTGAAGCGTGAAGGACTGCGTAGTATATTCGGTATGGTTCTGCAGGATACGTGGTTATTTAATGGTACAATTCATGACAATATTGCTTATGGACGTACGGATGCAACGGAGACAGAAGTGGTTCGCGCTACTAAAGCAGCCTTTGCTGATCACTTTATTCGCACCCTACCAGAAGGCTACAAAACGGTGTTGAATGAGGAAGCTTCTAATATCTCTCAGGGACAAAAGCAGCTTTTGACTATTGCTCGTGCTATTCTTGCTGATCCAGCCATCCTGATTTTGGATGAAGCAACCAGCAGCGTAGATACGCGGACAGAGGTTCACATCCAACAAGCGATGAACCAATTAATGCAGGGTAGAACAAGCTTCGTTATTGCTCACCGTCTCTCGACCATCCGCAATGCGGATCTGATCTTGGTCATGAACCATGGTGATGTCATTGAGAAGGGCACACATCTTGAGCTTCTGGCTCAGAATGGTTTCTATGCCGACCTATACAACAGCCAATTTACCAGTAAGACAATCGAAGTCATTTAATGAAATGCGCTAAATAAATAACTGAAAAGTCATTCCTAGGTATGCGTTAAGCCTAGGAATGGCTTTTTTTCTATATCCAAAGGGATAAGCTTGTGGGGTTATTTACCACTAGCTGGGGAGGCTGAATAAAAGTAAAGAGTAGAGAGTATGAAGATCGGAAGAGATAACCATACTAATGCAAATGGGGGTTTTTGGGGACTATCTGATTGCATGAAGGATGGATCAACATGAGTGTCAACGGTGTCGCTGAGATTGTATTTTACTTTAGCGTTTATTCGTTTGCAGGCTGGCTGCTAGAGAATACATTTAGTTGGGTGCTAACCGGAGTCTTCTGGAAGGAAGGTTTTCTGCTTAGTCCACATAAACCCATGTATGGCATAGCCCCGGTTATTATTCTGCTGTTTGTTGCCAAAGGGCTACCTCTTGGAATTACCCTGCTTTTATGTTTAGTGGTACCCACGACTGTGGAGCTATTATCTGGCATTATGCTTGATAAAGGATTTCACCACAGGTATTGGGACTATTCGCAGCTGCCGCTACAGTATCACGGATATATCTGCTTGCCCTTTTCTCTGGCTTGGCTAGGTTTATCTGCCCTCTGCATCTATGGGATGCATCCAACAGTGGCGGCAATATACCACTATCTAACACCGGTTTGGGTAACGCTCGCTCCCTACTTTCTCCTGTATCTACTGGTGGACTTTTGCTTGACGATCTGGAAACAGAACAGAGCGACTCAACTGACTGAGGGGTAAGATTCTAGTCAGTTCCGTTCTGCGCAAGCTTGTAATCTTGAACAAGTGCTACAAATAGAATGATTAACATGGAAGCGATGACGCCCCAGAGCAAGGTGGAGCGGAGTAGCTTCTTTTTTATATGCTTACATCCTTTCATTGGTCTAAGAATCTCTATGTAGTCGGTTATTATACTCGGGAAGGAATAGGTTGGAAACAACTATTGACATAAATTGTTGTCTTGTTCTACTATATACTTAGCAATACAAAGTATTGAGAAATACAGAGGTGCTTGCATGAATGATTCGAGTCAACTCAAGAAGGGTGTTCTGGAAATCCTCGTTCTGCATTTGTTAAGAGGTTCAGACATGTACGGCTATCAGTTGATCAATGAGCTAGACGAACGCAGCGGAAGTTATTTTAAGATGAAGGAAGGCACGCTGTACCCGGTGCTCTATCGGTTAGAAGACGCAGGTTATATTATGAATTATTGGGAGCCGGAGAGTGAGAAACGGGGAGTTCGGCGGAAGTATTACAGGATTACAAA
>JAIMBU010000836.1 GCA_023511325.1 Gorillibacterium sp. | reverse complement strand
CAAGTGGGAGCCAAAGATTATGTAGTAGGTGGTGATCGACCATGAGAATGAAACTGACCTTAACCCGCAAAAGATCGCTTCTTGGCCTGCTTTTCATCTCACCTTGGCTGCTCGGCTTTCTCTTCCTGTTCCTGAAGCCGCTCGTTGAATCCATCCGCTTCAGCTTCAACCATCTTATTATCGAGCCCGGAGGTTACAAGCTAGAATTCGCTGGCTGGGCTAACTTCAAAGATGCTTTGTTCGTGGATGCCAGCTTTAACCGGATTCTAACGGAATCGATCACAGGCATGGGTATTGATGTTCCGCTGATTCTCTTCTTCAGTCTTTTCTCAGCAGTGCTACTCAACCAGAAGTTTCATGGGAGAGCTTTGGCACGGGCTATTTTCTTCCTGCCCGTTATTCTCGCTTCCGGGGCAATCTCGGCTGCAGAGGCCTCGGGCCTGATCAATCTGGTCGGAAATGCTACGGTTGCCGAGGAAATGGGCCAGGCGGCTTCCCAATTTAATATCATGTCTTTGGTAAAAATCTTGGTGGAAATTGGCTTTCCTCTAAGCATCACGGACTATCTCGTAGGTGCCATCATGCAGATCTATGATATCATCAGCAACTCGGGCGTGCAGATTCTGATTTTTCTCGCCGCTTTACAGTCCGTTCCCAGCTCCATGTATGAGGTAGCTAAGATGGAGGGCGCAACAGCATACGAATCCTTCTGGAAAATCACTTTCCCGATGGTGAGTCCCCTGATCATGACCAATATTATCTACACGATCATCGACTCGTTCTCGGATAGTCAGATTACCCAAACGATCTACGAGACAGCGTTCAAAACCCAGAATTTCGGCCTTAGCGCGGCGATGTCCTGGATTTACACCCTGATCATTAGTGCCATTCTTATTGCAATCGGGTATGCAGTATCTAAGCGAGTTTTCTATCAAAACTAGGATTCAAGAAAGGAGGGGGAACGGACCATGTCAATCGTTCGAACACAAAGCGATATTGGCAAGCAACGTCTGACTAAGGCGAGAAATCGAGCGGCAAATCTCCTCTGGAGCATTTTTCGCTACGCTCTGATCATCGGCATTTCATTCGTGATTATCTACCCGCTTCTCTCCAAGGTTTCTTATGCACTAAAGGATAAGCAAGACATTTACAATCCAACCATTTATATGATACCGGTGCATTTTACGCTGGATAATCTGAAGCTCGCACTGGATTTACTGGATTATTGGCCTTTACTCGCCAGCACATTGGTATATGTCTTTATCACAATGCTGCTTGCGACCATCTCCAGTGCGCTGGCTGGGTACGGATTCGCTCGGTTTTCCTTTCCCGGAAGCAATATTCTGTTTGCACTGGTCATCTTGACCATCATGGTGCCGATGAGCACTCTGATGGTACCGATGTATCTACATTTCCGCAGCTTTGATATTCTCGGTATATTTCATTTAATCACGGGGAAAGACGGGGTTAATCTGCTGAACAGTTATTGGCCAGCCATGATTACGTCAGCGACGGCAAATGGGCTGAAATCAGGTTTATACATTTATATTTTCCGCCAATTTTTTCGCGGTCTGCCCAAGGAAATTGAAGAAGCTGCCCTGATCGACGGAGCGGGAGGAATCAAGACCTTTTTCACGATCATGCTGCCTAATGCGATTCCACCACTGATGACCGTAGCTTTATTTTCCTTTGTGTGGCAGTACAATGATACTTTCTATACCTCGCTTTTTATGAGCGAAAGTTTGCTCATGCCACTAAAAGTTGCATCGTTGCCGGCAAATACAAGCCAGTTCCTGCCCATATTACTGGGACTCGGAACCAATGCAAAGGCAGATCCAAACTATGTAGCTCTCATCGTGGATACAGGTATTCTGCTGGCGATTCTACCGCTGATCATCCTTTATCTGTTTGTCCAGCGTCATTTCGTGGAAAGCGTCGAGCGCACGGGTGTTGTTGGGTAACGATTTAACGGTAACATTCAAATGCTGATCATGAAATCGGGAGGTGCTGATTTGAATAAAAAATGGCTTGCCGTAGCGGCTATCGTTGTGGTTATGGCACTCGCGGTTGTAATTTCACGTTCGGCGAAGAACGGGAAGCAGGCTGCTGTTTCGGTGCAAGAGAGTCCACTGGCTACAATATTAGCTTCGGTGTCACCGAAGGCGGGAGTCACAGAAACGGGAATCAAGCAGGTAACGGCAAATAACGATTCCATTGGTCTCTACGAGAAGCTAGAGCTGACTATTGATTTGTCTGCTCAGTACGAC
>JAIMBU010000083.1 GCA_023511325.1 Gorillibacterium sp. | reverse complement strand
ATCTAGATCGATCTGCATGAATTCGATCGGATTACCGTCTGGATCTTTCGCCCAACACTGCCAGTTCTTATCTAAGCCTTGCACAGGACCCCAATAAACATCAATTTCGTGTTCCTTGAGCAACTTATCCATGACCATAACATCGGCCACTTGAATGCAAAGATGAGCATAGGTTCCTTCTTTAGGATCAAAGTCATCCTTGGCATAAAATAGCTCAAGAAATTGACAGCCTGCGAGTCGAATATATTGAATCCATGGTTTCTTATTATCATCATATAAGGCGAATGAATTTTCGAAGCCTAAAATATCGCAATAAAAATGAAGCATTTCATCCATTCTAGCTGTTGTATAAGCGGTGTGTCCGATACCTATTACATTACTATTCATGTCATTGCTCCTGTCTGGTGAAATTAGAATTCTAGTGCACTATATATCACCAGTTAACGGAAGTCAATTTGAATGTAATACAGAACACCAGCAAGCTAATTGACCTAATATTCTTTCCTGTTCCTGTTTATTAGGCAATGACAATAATGGCATTCACTAAACCGTATAAACCATGGATAGCAGCACTAGCATAAACGGAATCGGTCTTTTTCCGCACCCAACTAAGGAGTAACCCAAGAATAAAAGTAAATATCCCACTCTGGATCGCATAAGACAACGAAATAGATACTCCTCCAACAAAATGCAACAGCCCAAAACCTATGGTAGAGAACCAGAATCCAAACTGCTTTTGCACATAACCTCGCCAGAATAAATCTTCACCCAACGAAACGAAGAAAAGTCCAAGTGCTGCTCCTGCCAAGCTCCAAGCGGTTCAAACAAAGCTGGAATTCGTAACAACAAAAACAGGATCAGAAGAATCACAAGAAATTTTAACGTTTTGTTCCTAGCTGTTGCCTGGCTAGTGAAACGAAATCGTCTAGTTGATCCCTGCTGATTCAGTCATTTCATCTCCAATCATTTATTCTTATACATGGTTTTGTTGAGGATCTCTCGGACAAATTCCGTTTTGTTATCACAATATTGATCGATATCGTAACGGTATGCTTCAGCCAAGCGAAGCTTAAGTGCTCCGTATTCATTCCTTGCTGTCTCGTTAGTCCGCAGATAATCCCGAAGAGCGATATGCTCCAGATAACCTCTGCCATCCTTAGGACAAACATAGAGGTGATAACTCATCAACCCGTCCGTACCCGTCCGTTTAAAAGCTTCGCGTCCTTCAATACCGAGATTTCCTTCATGCGTGAATCCTTCACGGCCCAAACGCTCGATAATATCTGGCAGTGCTGTATAGCTGTCAATGACCACATCGAGGTCGATGATCGGTTTCGCCGCTAATCCTTCTACAGAGGTGCTTCCCACATGTTCAATCGCAAGGACAATATCGCCAATATAGCTTAAAAGCATCGTCTTGATTCTCTCGAATTCCACTCTCCACTCTGGGTTATACGGCTCGACTTGAACAACCTTTGTTGGTTCGACCATGATGACCCCTCCCGCTTAAATGTTTTAAAAACCCTCTGTATACCAATTTGGGATGATTCTCGCAAAATAATCATGATCGTCTAGGAAACGTTCCACCTTGCTCATCATCTCATCCATATTCTCCGGAAAGTAAGATAACGTCCACACGACTGTGGAGAAAACAGACATGGCTAGGTAAAGAGCGTAAAGGCGCCAAAACTCCTCACGTGGCTCCTCATTGTTGTGATAGCCCTTAATCTGGCCTATGGAGAAGGCAGTGCTAATCTCCCGACTGAATATTCCTACCTTGAGAAACTCATGAATCGGGTCGCCCCAATCATAGCGATTAAAATCAATCACTCCGGCAAGACGTTTGTCCTTAACAATTAAATTCCCCACATGAAAATCATCATGCTGAAAAAGATTAGGCCTGTTCTGCATAAACTTGATATTCTCATCGATAAACGCAATGATCTGCTCATCCTGCTTCACCTTGTAGCCACATGCGGCATAGGCGTCCATGTATCTTTTATGCTTGGCGATTTTTCGGTCATACCATGGTGCTACCAAATCGGGCGCTTGAATGCTATTTATTTTCTTCAGCTCACGACCCGCCTCTACGCCAACATGGAATTGTTCGCTTTGCGTGTAATGAGGAAGCTCCTCCGTGGCATCATTTCCTTCAACAAACGATAGTAGCATGTAGCCGGCTTGTGCTGACATGCCAAGCTCAATGGGTCTTGAGCAAGTAACATGATGCTCAAGCATCTGCTGCAAAATTGTAAATTCTATCTGCTTATGCTCAAATTCGTCTGCTTCAAATAAACGAAGCAGATAAGAAGTGCCCTCAGCAGACTGGACAGCGAACTTCTTGTCATTGGAAAAACCTTTGTGGATTTGTTCTAGGCTACAGCCCTGAAGACAGATTATCTCTTCTTTTAAACGGTTAAGATCAATAGCGCCAGATTCAAGGTCCTCTGATTTCACGATGGTTGTCCCTCGATGATCGTTAACAGCGGCCATTGGCTTTGCCATTCCTTCTTATGTATTCTTCCAAGATAGGTAGCCCTATCCCCAAACAGTGGACTCTGCCTGACGATCAGGTTAAATAAATCCACTAAACCATAGGGTGCACAAATTTCGATTTCATCCTGACGATTGAGAGCAACACCAATCGCCGTTACCACCTCAGGCCATCTGCTGAGTGCATCTTTGGTAGACTCATAGGGTGCGGTCGCTTTGTGTATATGCATTCGAGCTTGATTCTTCACAGACCACTTGTCATTACCTGTCTGCTCAATTAATACCTGCTCGAGTCTAAGATCGCGCTCCTCTGAAGCCTCCTCACGATCATAATAAACAAGATCAATATCATTATGCGTACTCCGATGGTCATATCCGTGTAGCCGATCCCATATGTAGTTACGAATATACCCGGCGGCTAGATAACATTGCGGTAAATCCAAGCTTCTAACAAGCCGCAGATCACTCATTATAACGTCATTCTCCAAAAGAAATTGTTTTAGCTTTGTCTCAAGATTTGTTTCTAGCATGATGACCCGCCTTTCTTTATTTGTTATGAACACACCTATCAGAATATCAAATCAGTAATTCTATTGCACGTACAAAACTGATAAATATTTATATTCTAAAACCCTTTATAGCAACGAGAAGCTAATTTGAGGCCGATGACATCATATTTCACCCTTGCTCAGAGAATCATTCCAGTAAAAGTAGCCAATGCTACTCTTTTGTTCGTGTCCATGATCGATTTTATACGGTAACTGTAAAACCTGCAGTTAGATCATCGCAAAATCCTATTTTCCCTTAAATAACTGTAAAAAGCACATCTATTCCCCTTCATTTCGTCAAATACGGTTAAAAGCACTAAATTAAATGTAGGAAATACAGTTTCATTCTTCCATGGGGCTCAAAGCATCCGTTTAGATGTAGGAAATACAGTTACTTAATCAGATGTAGGAAATACAGTTCTCAATCAGTAGGCAGTATTGGTAGCTACAATTTGTTTAATTCCACTTTTCTCTGGAAAATTAACGGAGGGATTTACTTAAAGTCCAACATCAGCTCCGCTTTTAGTAACTTATTATCGTCTTTATGTAATATATATTTTACATTTAGCTTGATATATTATACCATACAGATAGGAGTGATGAAATGGCAAAAAACTTAAAATTTAAATCTGCAAGAGCTGCAAAAGATATGTCACAGAAGGAATTAGCTGAGGCTGTTGGAGTAACACGTCAAACGGTGAATGCGATTGAGAGCGGTGATTATAATCCATCCATTCAGCTATGCGTTTCCTTATGCAAGGTATTAGGCAAGACATTAAATGATCTTTTTTGGGAGGATGAAGAAAGTGATCAATAATCAACCTAAGCTTGACGAAAGACAGTTACAACAAAGAAACAAGATCGGCAATAATTGCTTTATGGCCTTGTTTTTTCTGCTTTTCATTCAATTCGGCATAGAAGAAATGAATATCCCTTGGTTGGCTTATCCTATAAATGTACTTGTTACGATGATTGTGTGTATGTTCTATTATCTGGTCCGGACGATAAGCTTAGGTGCTTACATAGGCAATCACAGCAGCAATCTCCCTGCAAAGCCCCTGCTAAAAGGGATGATTGTGACAGTTTTACTGCTCCTGAGCGGATTGTTGTCCCTCTTCTACTTTAAGCAAGACATTCCATTCCTTGCAGAACATGAAGTCATATTCACAATCCTTATCCTGGCGATTATTTTCATCGTCTTTATCACAGTGTTGGCAATGGCTGCCAAATCCAGATCCAACAGCAATAACGGTGAGGACTGAGCATTTAGTAGCACAGAGATATAACAACACGGAGACACAAGCAACAGCCCTGATCCTTCACCGAATATCAGGGCTGTTGCTTGTGTGAAACGACCAGGTTACAGCTTTAAAACACTATACGCTTAGGACCTCTCCTCGGATAAAACCCCCGATTCGCCTTGCGGCCTCAAGCAATCGGTCTTCTTCCTCAACCAAGGCAATCCGGATGAACCCTGCCCCTTCATGGCCAAACGCATCGCCCGGAATAACCGCTACACCTGTCTTGAGCAATAGATCATGGGCGAACTGGCGTGATTCCCATGCGGGGAGAGCCAGATTTGCCCTTACTGGCAGTTGCGCCCAGATGAACATGGTTGCCTTTGGCTTCGGGACGCTCCAGCCTTCCTCTTGCAAGGCTTCCACGAACACATTGCGACGTTGTTCATAGAGTGAAGCTACGCCCGTATCCTTTGGCGAGGACATCGCTTGCTGGAGCGCAGCGATCGCTGCCTCTTGGATCGCATCAAAAACACCATAGTCGATGTTACTCTTCAATTCCCGCAAGGCACCAATCGCCTCCCGGTTACCAGTGAGAAATCCGATACGGCAACCAGCCATGTTGAAGCTTTTGGAGAAGGAATGAAATTCGACCGCTGTATCTGTCGCTCCCGGCACCTGTAGGATGCTTAATGGACGATAACCGTCAAAGCCCATTTCCGAATAGGCTAGATCATGGACTACCAAGACATTCCACTTGCGGGCCAGCGAGATCAGCTGCTCAAAGAAGAGCAAGTCTACCTCGGTTGAAATCGGATTCCCAGGGAAATTCAAAAGAATAAAAACGGCTTGTTGCCATACAGCCTCCGAGATGCTATCCAGATCGGGTAGAAATCCGTTCTCTGCTCTTAAGGGGAGATAAACCGGCTCAACGCCTGCAATCGCAAGCGCCCCTGAATAGATGGGATAACCAGGATCAGGCACGATGACCTTTTCTCCGGGATTGCAGATGGCTAAGGCCAAATGAGCTAGTCCATCCTGGGAACCCATCAGCATCAATACTTCCTGCTCAGGATCTACGTTGACCCCAAAGCGATGATCCATCCAAGCTGCAGCCTGCGCACGAAAGAGTCGACTCCCTGAGGAAGACGGATAGGAATAGCTGTCCTCCCTTAGCGTCGCGTTGCTTAACACCTGTCTCACCTCAAGCGTAGGCGAGCGATCTGGACTACAAATCCAAAGATAAATGATATCAAGCCCCGCTTGCTGTGCCTCTGTTTTCCAATGAGCAACCTCGGAAAAAATCGATGAGCCAAGATGGGATAGTTTGTCTGATCGCCAGGAACGTTTTGTGGAATTGAGCATTATCTTTACACTTCCATTCAACTTATAATATACGTCAAGATTACTCTTTGCCCATAAGAACAAGCTTATTGACCGTATTCCAGTTGCGGGTTGTGGCTGAAACACCTAGTTTCTTCTCAATCAGGGCATTGGTGAGATTCGATCTACCTGAGCCTTGGCGATATAGAATATAAACCTCACGTCCTTGTATACGGAAATCATCAATCGCATTATCGAACGTTAATAAACGGTCGATACCTGTTTGTAAGGGGGCTTCCAATAGAAGCGCAACATATACATTCTCACCTGCTGACAATTCATTTATTGAGAATGGACAATTGACAATAACCTGCTTCAGTTCCTGGACAGTTCGTAATATAACAGGAACGGAGAATCCATAAATGCTCTTGATCTCCTGCTGAATCCGTTGTCTGAGTTCTGGTTCGTCTTCATTCGACTCAAATCGAACATTGCCAGTCTGTATGTAGGTTTGCACTTGGCTGAAGCCCAACGTCTCGAACATCTGCTTTAAGTCAAGCATTTTGATCGGATTCTGTCCGCTTACGTTAATTCCACGCAAAAGCGCGATGCGCATCGTCATAAAAAACCTCCGATTATCGGCTCATATTTTTCGACATTCAAACGGCTCAATATGGACATGAACCTGCTTCACTTGATGCTCCTCTTGTAAACGGTTTTCCACGGCATCACTGATTTCATGGCTCTCGGTCACATTCAAATCAGCCATCACATACACCGTCAAATCAACAAACACTTGATTTCCTTGAAAACGGGCGCGGATATCCTTAACCTCTTCTACACCTGGGATCGAATTGACCGTCTTCTCAAACGCTTTGATCAACTTCAGATCAAAACCATCTGTCAAAGAAAGAACAGCCTCTTTAAATATGCCCCACCCTGTCTTCAAAACAAAAAAACTGACAATAATCGCAGCGATAGGATCTAGAAGAGGGAGGCCAAAATGAGAGCCGAAAATGCCGACAAAAGCTCCAACGCTGACAAAGGTATCGGAAAGATTATCCTTAGCAGCAGCTTGAAGAGCCTTGCTATTTAGCTTTTTAGCCAATCGGTGGTTATAGCGGTAGACCAGTAGCATAACAAAGGCACATCCGAGTGCTGTCCAAGCAGCGACAAGATCAGGTAGTGGCTTGGAGGTAGCAAAGAAATGCGCCGACGCTTGATAGAGGATCTGAAAACCCACAGCTATCATAATAAATGAGGCAATTAGTGAGGCAACCGTTTCTGCGCGAAAGTGCCCATACAAATGATCATCATCTGGTGGACGACGAGATATTCTGAGTCCGATGAGGATAGCTAATGAAGCTATGATGTCAGTTGAGTTGTTGAAACCATCAGCAAAGAGCGCCTCCGAGTTAGAAAACCAACCGATGGAGAGCTTAATGATTGACAAGACAATATAGGCGATAATGCTCATCCAAGCACCCTTCTCGCCTGCTTTTATTTGTTCATAATCCGTCATTCCATGTCCCTCCAGCATTTTTCCCAAGCTAAAATCTATCATACTCCTCTGTTGGAAGTGGGTCTAGAGAAACAGTGTTGCCCTAGGTCTTAAAAAAGCCTTACAGGCACTATATAGACTGGGTTTTTCAGAAAAATAACTACCAGAATATTAAATCAAATTAATAGACTTTTTCTATTAGCTGGAGCATAATGAGACAGCCTAGTTTTCAATTAAGTTAACGGAGGAATATCGTGAAAATCTTTTTGCAGCTCAACACTATTTTTCTCAGCATGCTGATGGAAGCCATTCCTTTTGTTCTGGTTGGAGTCATCGCTTCCGGCTTCATTCAAATCTTTGTAACCGAGCGCTGGATCGCCAGAGTCATGCCCAAAAATCGTCTACTCTCAACTATTCTTGGCTGCTTTATTGGGGTGTTATTCCCGGCCTGTGAATGTGGTATTGTACCGGTTACCCGACGATTATTAAATAAGGGAGTACCACTAAACGCCGGTATTGCTTTTATGTTAACCGGTCCGATTGTCAATCCGATTGTTCTATTCTCTACCTACATTGCCTTTGGTAATGATTGGAAAATGGTTGGCATTCGTGCCGGAATGGCTTTTGCTGTCGCATTTTTAGTATCCTTAATTTTAAGCTACATCTATCCGCAGGCTCCGCTGCGAATTACCCGAGAACAGTTAATCGGACAACAACTCACTCAAGTGGAGGAGCAAGCCGTTAAACGCCCTCATTTCTTAAAACAATGTAATCAATTGTTGACTCATGCTACGGAGGAGTTTTTTTCGGTTGGTAAATTTCTAATTCTCGGTGCGTTTATCGCCTCCAGCATTCAGACCTTTGTCCCTACCGCAGCGTTGCTACATCTAGGTAGCAATCCGCTGACCTCGTCCCTGGTCATGATCGGTTTAGCTTTCACGATGTCTCTGTGCTCCGAAGCAGATGCCTTCATCGCCTCTTCCTTCCGCAGCACTTTCTCACTTGGCTCCATTTCAGCCTTTCTCGTATTTGGACCGATGATTGATATTAAGAACACCATGATGTTACTCAGCGCTTTTCGCACTAAATTTGTTATCCTGCTGATCGCTCTTGTCACTGTCTTTACACTTGTTGGTTCATTAATCGTGGGGAGGTTACTCGGATGACCCGATTTACGATTATGGCAGGCTATGTTTTTCTCTTCTTCTACCT
>JAIMBU010000835.1 GCA_023511325.1 Gorillibacterium sp. | reverse complement strand
CATGACAATCTTTGCCGAATCCGTTCTATTAAAGATCGGTACGGGGGACTTATTACTGGGGTGAATGTTTGCAGCTTTTTATGTGAATTAGGGAGATTACCTCCTCCCGAACCCGTCAACTAACCTCGGAGGCTCAAGGAGGAAAATAAACTGAATAATTTTTTTAAAGCTGTACTGTTTTCGTCTGTCGTTTTTTTGTCCATGCTTCTGAATATACCACCTGCTCATGCAGCAGGAAGTAATACGGTTAACGTGCAGGTGAACGATGACCTTCTTCATTTTCCCGATGCGAAGCCCTTTTTAGATAAGAATAATCGGACTCAGGTTCCAATTCGCATTGTCTCGGAGAAAATGGGGTATTCAGTTAGTGCTGCTCCTGTTGGAAACGAGGTAAAGATTACAATTCAGAATGACGTTCGTAAGGTCGTCTTGCAAACGGGTCAGGATCATGCTGAAGTCAATGGTGAAAGCGTGCCAATTGATACGAAAGCGGTTGTAACCCAAGGACGAGCCTATGTCCCGGTTCGATTTATTTCCGAGTCCTTCGATACGGTAGTGAAATGGGATAGTAAAAATGAGTTGGCCATCGTTAATGCCGACGGTAAGGATCACGCACCTATTTTGATTCAAAAGGACGATACAGATGTCCTAATCAACAGTGCCAAGAAATATGTGGGTATTGCCTACAAATGGGGCGGTACATCACCTAATGGCTTTGATTGCTCTGGTTTCGTGCAGTTTGTATATAAATTGCAGAGCATCACACTTCCGCGGACATCCAACAATATGCTCACTAGTAGCGGAACAAAGGTATTTAAGCCAGAGATAGGCGACCTTGTGTTCTTTTCGGATAATAAAAAAGCTCCTGCTACACATGTAGGTATTTTTGTGGGTGATGGTAAATTTATTTCATCGACTACCTCTAGTGGAGTCAGGGTTGATGTTTTAACAAGCGGGTATTGGGGCAACCGCTATTTTGCCGCCAAACGTATTCTTTAGAGGGTTGATCATGAGTGCAAACGACTTTGCTTCTATCAGTGGGATAAGATTATGGTAACGAGAGAGGCGCATTTCCCGATTAGGGAGATGCGCCTCTCAGCCGCTAAATGGTTTGATCGCCGCATAAGTGACACGTACGGCAATTAGCGCTGTGGGACAGCACTAAATCCCTTTTGGCGCATTAAACGGCCCATTTAGCACGATGGGACAGCACTAAATGCATCGATTTTCTGCAAAAAAGGCTTGCACAGCCAATTAGCGCTATGGGACAGCGTTAAATCTCTTGCAGTGCATAAGACGATCCATTTAGCACGATGGGACAGTGCTAAATGCTCTGTATTTTACCAAAAGGACGACGCCAGCGTTTATCATAGACGACGGTTTATATTCTCTACTATATTTCCTTGTGTTAAAAAGGTAAGATGAAAATGATCTGTTTCAACGGATACCTGCTAAAGGAGGAACCAAAGTCATGTCCAAAACCTATGATATTGCTGTGCTTGGAGGCGGCGTTGGCGGCTATACCGCAGCCATTCGGGCTGCACAGCTTGGGATGAGTGTTGCCTTAGTTGAACGGGACAAGCTAGGGGGTACTTGTCTGCATCGCGGCTGTATTCCGACCAAGGCATTACTGCGCAGTGCAGAAATTTACGCAGAAGCAAAAAATGGTGGTGAATTCGGTGTCATTACCGAGGGGGTATCGCTCGATATGACAAGGGTTCAGGCGCGGAAGGATAGCATTGTAGACAAGCTGCACAAGGGCGTGCAGTATTTAATGAAGAAAAACAAGATCGACGTATATCACGGGAGCGGACGTTTAATTGGTCCTTCTATTTTTTCGCCACGTTCAGGAAGTATTGCCTTCGAGGGACAGAACGGGGAGTCAGAGACCATTGTCTCCGGACACCTTATCCTAGCTACGGGTTCACGACCACGCACATTGCAAGGTCTTGTGCCAGATGGCAAACGTATCCTCCTTAGTGATGAAGCCTTGCAGCTACAAGAGCTACCGAAGTCGGCACTAATCGTTGGTGGTGGAGTCATTGGTGTGGAATTCGCTTCGATGCTGCATGATTTTGGTGTAGAGACAACAATAATTGAATATGAGGATCGTCTGATCTCTTTAGAGGATGAAGAGATTTCACAAGAACTGCAGAAACGCTTTAAGAAGGATGGGATTCGCATCGTGACTGGGGCCCGGGTTATTGCCGAGTCTGTGATTGCGAGTGAAACTGGTGTTCGATTACTGGCTGAGCGAGCAGGAGAGCAA
>JAIMBU010000834.1 GCA_023511325.1 Gorillibacterium sp. | reverse complement strand
CGTTCGTCCATTATCGAAGTCATGGGACGTCACTGTGGTGATATCGCTCTTTATGCAGGACTGGCTAGCGGGGCGGAATCGATTCTAATACCCGAAGTTCCGTTTACTGCTGAGGATGTTGCTGAACGGATGAAGGAAAATTTCCGCTCAGGTAAACGTCACAGTATTGTTCTGGTAGCTGAAGGTGTAGGAAGTGCGGAAGAAATCGGTAACAAGGTAACGGCGATCACAGGTTTAGATACACGTGTGACCGTGCTTGGCCATGTTCAACGTGGAGGAACACCTACGCACAACGATCGGATTTTGGCAAGTCGTCTTGGCGATTTTGCTGTTCGTAAGCTGATTGAAGGGGAGTCAGGCAAAGCCTGCGGCGTAATCAACCGCGAGCTCGTAACAACGGATATTGATCTAGTGATTAATACCAAGAAGCCTTTCAATATGGAACTGTATGAACTGGCCCAACGGCTTTCGCAATAATAACGACTTATCCTATAAGCAAAAGGCTCGCCGTGCACATGTTGTGCAGGCGAGCCTTTTGCATAGCCTTGTAGTTTAAAAGACAATGCAACGACCTACAGACAATCCCGTTGGCCTTTATTAGTATGGTGCTGTCGTTATCCTTACTTTGGATAGACAACCTTGCTGGAAAGGCGAATAGCTTCCATAATTTCATCATTAGACCGAGGTCCATGCTCCGCATAATGGATTAACCCGTCCTTACCAATAACGATGACACTTCGCTGCTGGCGAGTTAGGCGCATAAAGGCGTTGCCCACCTCATAGAGCCGATTAATCAAGAGGTTCTCGTCATGCAGCAGGGGGAAATCGTAATGCTGTTTAAGGGCAAACTCCATATGATCTTGGAGACTTGCTTGATTGATTCCAACCACGATCGTATTTAGCTTACTATACTGATGTTTTGCATCGCGTGCAGCGGAAAGCTGCTTAGCACATAACGATGAGTGGTTCCTCGGGTAGAAGATGAGTACGATATACTTCTTTCCCAAATAGTCACGCAGATCAAAACGACCTTTCGTACCTTCTGCGGTAAATATTGGCGCTCTCTCGCCGATTTTTAACATAATGGACCTCTCCTTGAGAAAAAGGCAATCTTAGCGCTTCACCTTAGTAAGGTGGCAGGTAGTTTGCGTCCTCCGTATATTATTACCATATTACCAATGGCAGCGTTTTTTTACATTACCTCTTTGCTAAAAGTTAAGGAGTATAGTCGACCCCTGGGGTATATTTGTTTTTAGAGTTCCATAAGAGGAATTCTTCAACGCCGTTGTCCTTCAATGCTTTAATCTGTGCATTCAATTCTTTTTTACCGTAGGAGATGTGACCATCAACCCAAGTAGCGGTAAAATCTTGGATCCATGGACGAACAACTGGTTTTAGCTCAGCGAGCGGTTTCAGTTTTTTCTCTGTATCTTTACTAGCGCCATCAATGGTTTTGTAGGGATTGGCATCAGGAACATTGACGTCAAACCAACCGGTTGAATAATGACTAGGATAGATCATTGCGCAGATTACATCGACATTTTGGGAAATCTTCTGGAAGTCCTGACCGATGCCTTCAGCAGCAGGAACAGAAGCGGCATAGCCAAAAATATCGACGGAAACACGAATACCGAGCGGACTAAGTTGTTCTTTAGCATACTTAACAAATTCAGCTACAGCATTAATTCTTGTACGTTTATCGCGTTTGTATTTCAATGTTTCTGCGCGTTGGTCAAAGCCCTCGGGAAAACGTACATAATCAAATTGAACTTCCTTAAAACCTAACTTAGCGGCTTCTTTGGCGACTTCAATATTGTAATCCCAAACTTCTTTAGAATAAGGATTGACGAAGCTATCACCATTAACCGCTTTGTTCTTCCAAAGACTTCCGTCGGGATTAATGAAGGATAAATCCGGCCTTTTTTGGGCGAGAACGGTATCCTTAAAAACGACAATTCGGGCAATGGGGTAAATCTTATGTTCCTTTAGTGTTGATAGTACTTTATTGATATCACCAATGAAATTCTTTTCGGCTCCCGTTTTTTCGAGAATTGGATTTCCCGATTTGAAGGTAATGTAGCCGGAATCGTCTTTAACGTCGATCACAAGTGCGTTTAGCTCCGTTTCATCCAGAAGCTTAACCAAATCGGTTAACCTTGCACCACCAGCACTGTAAGCAGTCGAATAGACCCCTTTTATTTTCGGAGCGTCTAACTGTGGATCTTCCTTGCTTGTAGGTCGGAGGTAATCATCTGGACTGCCAATGGGAT
>JAIMBU010000833.1 GCA_023511325.1 Gorillibacterium sp. | reverse complement strand
TCTCCGCCATTCCTACCTCGTGAAATTGCTCTGTCACCAGAAAACAGGATGGGTTCCATGCTAAATCTACTTTGGCTTTGTAAATTGCCGAGGTCCAATCGAAATGGACCTTATGAAACAAGTCATCCTCGATAGCACTATCGATAACGACAATCGGTACCCCGAACTTAAAGTGGTTGGAGATGCGGTGGAAGACATCCTTCCGGACATTGATCAGAAAAGCCCCTTCCAAGTGTCTCTCAAGCACGATATCAAGCTTCGGATCTGTGGCTTCAAGACTGGAGACGACAACATGATAACCTTTGGCAGTGAGTAAATACTCCAAACGACTCACCAACTGATAATCCTGAAACTCTTTCCAAAAGGGGTATTCCCGTTCCTTACAGATCATTATGCCGATCAGACCCGTCTTTCTCTTGACAAGCGCTTTTGCTGTCAGATCGGGGATGTAGTTCATTCTCTCCGCGATCCCCATCACCTTGCATTTAGTTTCATTGGGAATGGTTTGATTCTTAACATGGTTTAGAACATAACTAACTGTTGCAACGGATACATGAGCTTCCTTGGCAATATCCTTGAGCGTAATTTTTTTCAATTCTCAATCCCTCCAGATTTAAACGAAGATGTCCTCGTCTCTTGCGAGCATGCTTATTATTCCGGGTATTTCGACCTGTGGAAAAAGAGGTCGAGTAGAAATTCGCAATAATCTGTGGTTGTCCTTTTCTTACGGGATGGATTCATGACTCCCACTCGGTTACATGGAAATGAAGTGTCAGGTCTTCCGTGGTCGAGAACCGCCTGGCACTTTGCCGCTTTTCGTGAGAGTTGAAGCCTCGGGACACCTTAACATCAAAGGTTAAATCCCGGGGCAATTGGAAAGTTCCTCGATATAGCCCAGCTGCAATTTTCGGGATTTCAAAACCAGCGTATATCCTGTCTTCTGGTTTCGTTTCCAGTGGAACCTCCACAGTTAACTCAACGGTCACCGTTTGGAGCAACTCCGGGATAACTTCTACCCTCATACTCGCTTGCAGCCCCTCATACTCTACCCGAATTTCTGCCGTGCCAACCTGCTTTGGACAGACGGTACCGTCAGGTTTCACCTCAGCTATCTCCACATCGGATACCCGATAATGTGCTCTAAGCACGCTCATTTTGAATCCGCTATTATATTCAACATTCGCATACAACTGGGCGGGCTTCCCTTGGAGCCCGACCTTGTTTCTTCCGAATAGCTCCAATCGCTGAGGTTTACCAATCGAACCGAAAAAGAAGAGGAGCGGGAATTGAATACGGTTTGCCCAATCCTTTTGCGTGTGTCCGGCTTCCGGATTCATGTAGAAGACCAGGTCTTCTCCGAGAACGAAGCCGCTGCTGATCAGATCTTCAGCTACTTTTCTGGCTTGTGATACCATCAATAGGCCTTCAGCACCACCCATGTCTAGCCAGACGTGAATAGGCGGATGATGATCGAAACTCTGGTATATTGGCGTCTCCGATATGTGAAGGCCGTCCATGTAACTATGTACGAAGAAGGGGGAGAGGATGCCAACCAATCCGAAAATGTCTGGACGCCGGAAGCCGATGTGATAAGAGACAAGACCACCTGCTGAAGAGCCCATGATGGCGGTTTGCTCTTTTTCGGGAAGCGTGCGATAGGCTCGATCAATATATGCTTTAACCTCATCAATCAGGAAAGCTTCGTATGCTTCTCCCAAAGGCTTGGTGTGGAAAGCCTCCTGAACAGCCGGATGACTGTGTACATATTCAGCTATTCTTACATCCGAGATCGACGCTATCCCTACAACGATGATCTCCCTCATCTTTCCTTCTCTGACCAGTCGATCGACCGTATGATGGACCTCCCACGAATCCCCAGAACGGTCTTCTGCAAAAACATGCTGACCATCATGCATGTACAGGACAGGGTAACGAGTCTCAAGTGCGGTATTGTAGCTTGGAGGTAGATAAACATAGAGATGACGGCTATTGTTCAAAACAGTCGAGCTGAAATCGGCAACTACTTCGATGTTGGATTTCATAATAAGATAGAACCACCTTTCATCTGCTTAATCGTTTAAGCTAATTAAATTTATCCGATATGGGCTTTTATGTCAATAGATAACCTTGGTTTTACATCAAAAAGGTCATATTTTTATTTTTTAAGCATGAAACTAGGAAAATTAATCTAATAAAAAGCATTGACAATTAGTTGGCATCCCATTAATATGAAAATTAAATGAAAATTGTAAATAAAAATTAAATGAAAAATTAAATTGTACA